>JANYDR010000364.1 GCA_025363495.1 Cyclobacteriaceae bacterium
TGTAAAGATGCCACAACACAACTTACAGCAACAGGAGGAGGGACCTATCTCTGGACGGACACGAGTGGGAAATTTAATTCTACCCTCGCATCTCCTACAGTAACGCCAAATGACACAACCCGTTATTTCATTACAATAACAGATGTTAACGGATGTATAAAAAAAGATACCGTGAAGGTGAGTGTTGTCCCCGGCATCGATCTCAAGTTCGATGTATCAAGAATTTTTGATTGTGTTAACCGTCCCAAGGTCAGTTTAGTGAATAAAAGTGATCCAAAGGCAGATACTTTTTTTGATTTTGGTGATGGATCGACCTCTACGGACAAGCAGGATATTCATTCATACAATCAGGATGGAACATACACAGTCAGGGTTGTAGGTAAGAAAGAATTCTGTACCTACGATCAAAAACAAACGCTGCCTTTCTTTACTCTGTTTGTGCCAAACGTAATTACTCCGGGAGGGTCAGCAGGTTTTAATGATGCCTTCAGGTTAAAGTACGGAGATAAATATATTTCAGATTCTGGAATTACTGTGACACTGATAGTGTATGACCGATGGGGTGTGAAAGTATATGAAAACAGTGACTACAAAGATAACTGGTCGGCTGACAACCTCGTGGCGGGAACATATTTTTATGAAGTGTCGATAAAGGACCAGACAACGTGTAAGAGTTGGGTGCAGGTGATTAAGTAGTCCTGGCCTCTGGTTGAAAGTCAACGTTAATGGAGTTTTGAATTCTTGTAGTATTTTTGTCCGTCAGCGCCGCCCCTTGTTGAGGTGGCGTATTTTTTTTGACTCAATTGATTTATGGAATTATCTTTTAAGAAAATACTTCTTCACCTCGGACTTTTCTTACTCACGTTTATCACCACGACAATCGCGGGGGCTGAATGGGTGTATGGAAAATCGATCTTCATGGAAGGTTATTCGTGGCAGGACTTTTTCAGTGGGATGTCGTATTCAATCCCATTTTTATTAATTCTCACTGCTCATGAATTCGGTCACTATTTTACAGCCATTCATTATAAAGTCAGGACAACGCTACCGTATTACATACCTCTTCCTCCATTTTCTCTGATGTTTGGCACCCTGGGAGCGCTCATTCGGTTAAAGAGCCCTGTTCACACAAAGCAGCAGAACTTTGATATTGGAATAGCAGGACCGCTGGCTGGATTTGTTGTGGCACTCGTGATCTTGTGGTATGGCTTTGTAACGTTACCGCCTCCGGAATACATTTTCCAGTTTCACCCTGAGTATGAACGATTTGGACTGGACTATGCTCAATATGTTTATACGGCAGAAAACCTTCCGCCCGGAACGGTTGATATCGTTCTGGGTAAGAATCTGCTTTTTATGTTTTTTGAAAAGTTTATAGCAGACCCTGCCCGCGTCCCCAACTTGCATGAACTGATACATTATCCATTTTTATTTGCAGGATTCCTATCACTCGTATTTACAAGTATAAACCTCCTTCCTATCGGTCAGTTGGATGGGGGACATGTACTGTATGGATTACTTGGTTTTCGCGGGCACCGGCAAGTAGCGTCTTCTGTTTTTCTGATTTTCTTGTTTTATGCAGGTCTTGGAGTGGTGGTTCCTGGAAAGTCAGTCGATTTTCTTACGGAGATCCCATATCCATTGACTATTCCATTCTTTATAGGATTTCTTTACTTGTGTCTTTCTGGAATGAAATGGAAATGGCAAAACCAACTAATGACTGCCGTGATCTTATTTTCAGTTCAATACTTTACCGTTATTCTTTTCCCCGGAATACAGGGGTACTCTGGCTGGCTTTTGTTTGCATTTCTTATTGGAAGAGTATTAGGAGTATTGCATCCGCCTTCAGAAATTGAAGCGCCTCTTACGATGGAAAGAAAAGTTCTTGGATGGATAGCGCTGGGAGTATTTGTGATATGCTTCACACCGGCGCCCATTGATATTATTATTCCTATTCCCCCCGCACCATAATTTTTTCCGTGTATAACTTGCCATTTAAATTATAACGGATAATAACCATGCCTGAAACCGGTGAAAGAAACGTAAGTGACTTTTTATCACTCAGATCTTGCAGATCAATGTCGATCTTCCTTCCGGTTATGTCAATGGTATAAATTACTTCAGCTCCAACCGGTAAATAACAGATCCTCGATGTGGGGTTTGGATAGATAGGAGTGTGCAAAATAGTTTCAACACCCGTTACCGGTCCAGGATTACCAACACCAAAAGTTGGTCTCATCATCAGGCTTCCTTTTACAATTGTATTCTGAACCCATGTGCCATTAGTGTTGTAATAAATCTTACTTCCATTGTCGGTGTTTTTATCAAGACCAAAGGGTATGGAGGCATTATTGAGTTGTTTCCATCCAACATAGAAGTCGCCTTTTACTCTCACTGCCGGATCAAGTTTATAGGTTTTAAAAATATTATGAGACGACCGACTGATCTGGATTGGTTCGGAGTATAGAACTGATGCCACTGCATCCGTCAGATCGCTTCGTATCTCAAGTTGAATTGACTGGTCGGTGTTGTCTCCAAATTCGGGAAAGTAAATATCTACAGATATTAATGTGTCGGGTTGACTTGACTTCATTAGGTACTTTATGGCAGCAAATGATCCCGCCTGGTTAAGGCCAGCACCGTATTCGGCACCGCCATCATCATAGGCGTAGTAAGAGGATAAAATAAAATTGGATCGGATGGTATCATTGACCCGAAAATCAATTGGACTGTATTTTGTTGCGTCATAGTCTCCGTTCAATGGTCCGGGAGGCACATTATCTTTGGTTGAAATGTTAAACTTTAATCCGATACCGATAGAGTCGGCCCGGTTGTCAAACACACTTAC
>JANYDR010000384.1 GCA_025363495.1 Cyclobacteriaceae bacterium
TGCTTTCATTAATGAATTAAAAGCATACGTTGTTTTTGATCGCTCTGTTCCAATGACTTTTTCAGCCCAGCGACCATCATCGATCGCATGATATGGTTGCATACTGGCTATTACATTAAGCTGGGCAAACCGCGGAACATCCTTCGGATTAATGTGCTGAACATGTTCAATCCTGAATCTTCTGTCACGCGGTCCGTTCTCTTTCTCAATGCGCTCGAAAATATTCAATAACGTGTTGATGGCTTTATCTCCAATAGCGTGGATTGTTACCTGCAGTCCGGCCTTGTCAGCTGCGGACGCACGTTCATACAAATCTTTCTCGGGAGTAATGAAGAATCCTGAATCCTTCGGTGAATCAGTAAAGGGTTTAAAAAAAGCGGCAGTATGTGATCCTAACGAACCGTCAACAAATCCTTTAAGTAATCCAATCTGCAACCATTTGTCACCGCGACCCTGTTTATCAATTTTTGCTTTCAATTCTGCCCATTCTGTCAATGGCATCCCTGCATAAATTCTGGTAATAAGTCTTTTCGCAACTTTAGCACGTTCGAATGCTTCCATATTGCCATACATACTATGTGTTGACGTCACGCCTTTCGATGCTACATACTGCATGGCTGTGTCAAGAGCTCCGTCTTCCTGAGCGATAGAAGGTGACGGCACAGATTCATAAATTAAATTCTGTGCGTTGTCCTTAAAAACTCCCGTAATCTTTCCCTTGCTATTCCTCACGATAGTCCCTCCGGCAATGTCTTTTACACCATCACTAACAGAGGCCGCTTTCAACGCCGCCGAGTTTGCCAGTGACATGTGACCATCCAACCGGTTAATCCAAACCGGATTATTTTGCGTTACCGAATCAATCCATTCTTTGGCCGGCAATTCACCACCCCAGTTTTTATGGTCCCAGTCACCACCCCTTATCCACGTACCTGCCGGGAGCTTTTGCGCATAAGCTTTAATTCGCTGGATAAACTCCTCTTTCGTCATAGCATCGCGAAGTTTTACAGACGAAAGACGAAATCCACCGTCTACAAAATGAGTGTGCGAATCAATAAAGCCCGGAACGATTAACTGACCTGCGGAAGCAAGCATTTTCTGACTGTCCTTACCTTCCCATTTTTCTATCTCCGATTTTGTGCCGACAGCTACAATTGAATCAGCATTAATGGCCATTGCTTCAGCATACGGTTGGGCCGGATTGCCGGTCCATATTTTTCCAGTAACGACCAGATCTGCTTCCGGATGCTTTGAACATGAAATAAGAATCAGAACAAAAGCGAATAGGATCAGTAATCTTTTCATTGAAGGTGAATTATTTATAATGTGATTTATAAATCTACTGTAGAAACAGTCTAAATATTCGGTAATTTGAAAATATTTCCCGCGGATTTTCGCAGATTTTAGCCCACGCTGATTCTCGCGGAATTCGAAGATGTTCTGAGAGTTCCGCGAAAATCTGTGTGTATTCGATCTGCGGGAAAAAAATTAACACTATCACTGAATAAAGATGATCAATCACCTCATGATACAAATTAGAAAATACACGCTTTTGATTCTTTTTGTGTTTTCATTTTTTCCATCCTCAATCCTCGCTCAAAAAACAGCTATTCTTTGTAAAACATTAATAGACGGAACCGGCAAAACAATTCCAGACGCAGCAATCATTATTGAAGGGGATAAAATAATTTCCGTCGACAAGAAAAGTAATCTCCCAAAAGGAATGACGATTGTTGACCTCGGTGATTACACTGTTCTGCCTGGCATGATCGATGTCCACACCCACCCGTTGCAGCCGGGAGATAACTATCAAAACTATCACCTCAGTGGATCTTCAGCCTTTAAAGCGCTGGAAGGTTTAAAGAGAGTTCAGAATTTATTGTCAGCGGGCTGGACCACATTACGTGTTGCAGGTGACGCTGATGTTGGCTATGCTCATTTCGAAATACGTGACGCCATCAACAAAGGATTATTCAAAGGTCCGCGAATTTATGGCGCAGGACATTATATCTCCGTAACAGGTGGCGGCGGTGATATTAATTATCTCTCCTACGAACAGAAAGTTATTCCTGACGGTCTCATTATCGATGGTCCTGAAGAAATGCGAAAGGCCGTTCGTGAAGAAATAAAATATGGAAGTGATTGGATAAAGCTTATGGTGACCGGGGCCTTTATGACGGTCGGAGATAATCCACAGAATGTGCACCTCAGTGCGGAAGAATTGAAAGTGGCAGTGGAAGAAGCAACAAAACGCGATGTATTTGTTATGGCCCATGCTCATGCAACAGAAGGTATTAAGCTGGCTGTGAAAGCCGGGGCGCGTTCGATTGAACATGGTTCCTTTCTTGATGAAGAAGGAATGGATCTGATGATCAAGCATGGTACCTATCTCGTGCCAACATTAACAATTGGCTTATTCTTCCAGGAGACAATCCCAGACAGCAAATCATTAAGCAAAGCGGTTGAGTTGGGAAGAAAATCCAAAGAAGGAAAATACAATAGTTTAAAACTAGCCATTAAAAAAGGTGTTAAAATAGCAGTAGGTACTGATTACGTAGGCTTCCCTGCTGAGTTTTCTGCGAGAGAGTTTGCTGAACTTGTAAAACTGGGAATGACGCCGATGCAGGCGATACAGGCTGGAACAAAAGTAAATGCAGAGCTATTAAATAAGGATAAAGAAATCGGAACGGTTGAAGTTGGGAAATTCGCAGACATCATTGCCGTGAAGGGTGATCCCTTGAAAGATCTCTCTGAATTACAGCGAGTGAAGTTTGTGATGATTGGTGGGGCTATAATTAAAAATGAAAAATGAGGGAATGAAAATTTGTTTGATTCGTTGATTCGGCGATGTCAGTGTTCGTCATCAACAAATCATCGAATCACCGAATTATGGAATCATGGAATCAATTTCGGATTTTGGTGATGACGATCTTTGTCGCGCAACGTTTTCTTTTCGAGGTTCTTTTGAAATGCTTCTGTCAGATTGACTCCCGTCTGATTCGCCAAACAAATTAACACCCATAACACGTCCGCCATCTCCTCGCCCAGGTCCTTGTCTTTGTCAGATTCTTTTTCTGATTGATCACCGTAACGTCTCGCCATAATTCGCGCCACTTCACCTACTTCTTCGGTGAGCAATGCCATATTGGTAAGCTCGCTGAAATAACGAACGCCATGTTGTTTAATCCAAGAGTCGACTTGGGATTGGGTTTCTTGTAGAGTCATAGATCGGTTATTCTAAGTTAAATGTTCTGGGTTCTGGGCTCTGGGTATAAGAAACTGCATGGGATAATCAGCTGTCACGTGGGCTAAGTATATATTCCTTTTGGGAGTTAGCAACGTAGAACCCAGAACTTAGAACCTAGAACTCTCCAACTCCTCAAAATCAATATCCATTACCTCATACTTCTTCCAGCCCACAAAATCAAAATGCCACCACTCCGAAGCATTTACTTTAAAACCATTTCTTTCCATCACACTGATGATCAACTCCCGGTTCTTTCTTACCAATGGATCTTTAACAGGAGTTGTAGGCCACGCATCTTTACTGAATGAATCATATTCGGTAGGCATTTTTAATTCCTTTCCAGTCTTCAGGTCAACAATTGTCATATCAAGAGCGCAGCCACGATTATGTCGTGAACCCTTATAAGGAGAAGCAACGTACGTCGTGTCATGATATTCCTCATAAAATTTCACCGTGGCAGAATAAGGACGATAAGCATCATGCATTTTTACACCGAATCCTAATTTATTAAAATCAGCTTGTGCTTTCTTTAACGCTTCAGCGACAGGTTTTCTCGCATACGCCTTTGCCAGATTATAGATCTTCTTACCCGTGAAGTTGTTAGTTGTCGCATAACGAATATCCATGATCAAACCTGGAACAACTTTCGCCAGATCAACCAATTCTTTTTCAGGATTCGTTTTTATACTCTCCTTATATTCTTTGTAATTCATTGGCGTCAGGCCATACTTGTTTTGAGCCATTGTAAGAAGGGGAAGAAAAAATAAGATTATAAGGGACCTTTTCATAATTTTAATAATCGGTTATACTCATTGTCATGAAAATACTAAAAAGAATTTTAATTGCCCTTTTCTGCTTAATCGTTATCGGATTGCTGGGTGGATACGTCTACTTACAGTCCACCTCACCCAAATATTCAGGTGAGGTAACACTGAAAGGATTGACCGAAGAAGTTGAGGTACTCTACGATTCTTACGGGGTTCCGCACATTCGGGCTAAAAACGCAGAGGATGCTTATTTTGCGCTCGGTTATGTCCATGCTCAGGACCGCCTTTTTCAAATGGAAATGCTGCGCCGCGCTGCTGGCGGAAGACTTTCAGAAATCCTGGGGAAGGACTTGTTGCCGGTTGATAAACTTTTCAGAACGCTGGGACTTAATGTCTTCGCTACAGAGCATGCTAAAAAGTTTCTAAGTTCTGACTCTTCTGATTTTCAGAAAGCAGCTCTCTCCTACCAGAAAGGAATCAATGAATTCATCCGCAACGGACAGACACCACTTGAGTTTACAATCATGGGTATTCCAAAAACTGAATTCAAACCGGAGGACATTTATCTTGCCGTAGGCTTTATGTCGTTTGGTTTTGCTGAAGGAATCAAGGCTGATCCCGTATTGGAGAAAATAAAATCCGAACTGGGAGAAGAATATTTAGCCAACCTCGCTGTTCAAACGCCTGTCAATGCGGTAAAAATTAAAAGCTTTCGTGGACCTATAAAACAATTAAAAAAAGATTCGCTGATCGTTTCGCTTGGAAAAGCATTGGAGAAAATTCCAGTGCCACTTTGGTCCGGAAGTAATGGTTGGGTCATTGCAGGTAGCCGAACAGCTTCGGGTTTTCCGATATTAGCCAATGATACTCATATTGGTTTTGCCCAACCGGCGGTATGGTATGAAGCTCACATTGAATATCCCGGGTTCAATTTTTACGGTCACCATCTGGCCGGGGTGCCATTCGCATTGTTAGGCAATAATCAATTCTGTGGCTGGGGACTGACAATGTTTGAAAATGATGATACGGATTTCTTTAAAGAGATAGTCAACCCTGAAAATCCTGATCAGGTAAAATTCAATAATGAATGGGAGGCTGTTTCATCACGTGAGGAAATTATTCGCGTCAAAGGTGAAAACGACATAACCCTTTCCATAAAATCTACACGACACGGTCCTATTATTAATGGGATCATGGAGAAGGTTGTTCCCTCTTCTTCTGTAGTTTCACTTTCGTGGATGCTTAACCACCTTAAAAATCAATCATTGCAAGCTGCCTACCAACTCAATCACGCGGCACGTTTCGATGATGCGCAAAAAGCAGCAGAACTCTTTTCTTCTCCTGGTCTTAATGTGATGTATGGAGATGTTGCCGGTAATATTGCGTGGTGGGCTGTTGCCAAACTACCTATACGTCCATTAACCGCCAACTCAAAATTTTTTCTTGATGGAGCTTCCGGAAAAGATGAGTATCTCGGCTCCCATGATTTTTCTAAAAATCCGCAATCAATCAATCCTCCTGAAGGATTTGTTTATTCAGCAAATAATCAACCCGATTCCGTTAATGGAGTTCTTTATCCTGGTTATTATTATCCAAGGTCACGCGCGGGCCGGATTGTAGAACTTGTTGGCGAGGATAAAAAATGGACCCAGGAAGACATAAAAAAAGTAAACCTTGACGTTATCTCTCGCATGCATCCCGCTATCGCTAAAGAAATGGTAGCGGTTCTTCGCACCTCAACCAAAACGGAATTTCTGGATTTGATATCAATACTTGAAAACTGGAACGGTGATCACCAGGAAACTGACATCGCTCCGTCTGTTTACTACAATTTACTTTCTCAGATTATTTTCAAATCAATGAGTGATGAGTTAGGGCCTGACGCCTTTAAATCACTCGCCGCCACATCCGTACTTAAGAACTCTTACGACATCTTCATTGCCGACGAAAAATCTCCCTGGTGGGATAACGTACTGACAACGGATAAAAAGGAAACACGCCTTGAGATCGTTGAACAAGCCGCTCTTCAAACGATTAAATTATTGAAAAGTACCAGCGGAGAAAATTCAACGGCGTGGCAATGGAACAAGATCCATACTCTTACACACAAGCATGTCCTGAATGCAGTAAAGCCTTTGCGTGGATTTTTTAACGTTGGACCTTTTCCGGTACCCGGTGGCAGCGAAGTGATCAACAATCTGCATTTCGATTTAGACACGACCGGATATTATCGCGTCAATGGCGGACCAGCACTTAGAAAGATCACCGATTTTGCAGATTTGAATGGCGGAATCACTGTTTCACCTAGCGGGCAATCAGGCAATGTAATGAGTGAGTATTATGACGACCAGGCTGAAATGTTTGCGACTGGAAAATTCAGACCTATGTGGATGAAGCGCGAATCAATTGAATCGAATTCAAAAAAAAGGCTTCTGCTAAAGCCATGACGGTGGCATTAGCTCAATTATTAATTTATTAACTTCATAAAAAAAATAATTATGAGTCAAAATCCCATCCCCCTAATGAGTGTTGAAGAGGCCACCGCCGAAACACAACGCTTCATGATAAAAGTTTACGGTTGGATGTCTTTTGCGTTGATCGTTACTGGATTAGTAGCAATGTATACTGCTTCCTCCCCCGAATTAACTCAAATGGTATTCGGTAATACGATAACCCTGATTGTCATTATCCTCGTAGAATTTGGAATGGTCGCAGCACTGGCAGGCTGGATCAGTAAAATGTCCGCCAGCACCGCGACGCTAATTTTTATACTTTATTCTGCGTTGAACGGGCTAATCTTCTCTGGCATCTTCGCTATCTACACTTCCGAATCAATTGCTTCTACTTTTTTCATAACAGCAGGTACTTTCGGGATCATGAGTATTTACGGTTATACCACTAACAGTGATCTTACAAAATATAAGAACATTCTCTTCATGGGACTGATCGGGCTAGTGCTTGCATCCATCGCCAATATATTTATGAGAAGCTCCACTATTTACTGGATCACTACTTACATGGGAGTACTGATTTTTGTTGGTCTTACTGCTTATGATACTCAGAAGATCAAAAACATGAATATCATTGGCAATGAAGGAACAGAAGAAGACAAGAAAGAGGCAATCATGGGCGCTCTGACGCTTTATCTGGACTTCATTAATCTTTTCCTATACCTTCTTAGAATTTTCGGAAAGAGAAAATGATGAATATTCAATCACTTCGTGCCGACACACCGGGCTGTAAAACAAAAATTCACTTCAACAACGCTGGATCTTCACTTCCACCATTGCCGGTTCTAAATGCAATGACAGAATATCTCACGCTTGAAGCAACAAACGGAGGTTATGAAACCGCTGACTTCAAAGCGGCCGAGACGAATGGTTTTTATAAAAGCATGGCGAAGCTTCTGAATTGCTCTCCTGAAAATATTGCTTTCACCTCCAGCGCCACAAGCTCATTCTCAAAAGCATTGTCCTGTATTCCGTTTGAAAAAGATGATCACATCCTGATTGCAAATGAAGATTACATCTCCAATCAAATCGTTTTTCTCTCAATGCAAAAACGATTTGGCATACGCCTTCTTCGTGCTAAAAGTCTTTCTGAGGGAGGCGTGGACATTGATGATATGAAGCGACTCATGGACAAGCATCATCCGAAACTTGTATCCATCAGCCACACTCAAACCAATAGCGGATTGATACAACCGGCGGAAGAAATCGGAGAGCTTTGTCGTCAACGATCCATTCATTATTTGGTTGACGCCTGCCAGAGTGCCGGGCAGTTTCCTGTTGATGTAACAAAAATTCAATGCGACTTTCTTACTGGAACATTCAGGAAGTTTATGCGCGGACCACGCGGTGCAGGTTTTCTATTTGTCTCAGATAAAATCTTAAAGACTTCTCTCGAACCACTTTTCATAGATATGCGTGGAGCCGATTGGAAGGAAAAAGATGTGTATACGCTTCGTTCCGATGCCCGGCGGTTCGAAGAATGGGAACTGCCTTATGCACTTGTCGTGGGAAGTAAGGCGGCAGTTGACTATTCTCTTGCCGTCGGGCTCGAAGAGATTGAAAAAAGAAATACCCATCTCGGTCAGATCGTTCGCAAAGAGTTGTTGGATCTTGGCTTAACACTACTTGATAAAGGAAAACATCTCAGCAGCATTATCACCGCCAATATTCCAGGAAAGGAAAGCACGGAGGTGTTACAATTTCTCAGGAACAAAAACATCAACACTTCCATCACGCAGCGAAGCTCGGCCGTGATTGACTTTGACGCGAAAGGCGTTACCTGGGCATTACGAATTTCTCCACATTATTATAATACCGAGGACGAAATCGGGTTATTAGTGGAGGCGTTGAAAGAACTGATTAAGTGACTTGAAAATTATGGAGAGAAGCGAATTTCTTAAAATTTTAGGCTCGGGCACCGTTCTCGCTTGCGCAGGTTGCATTGCCTCCTGTTCTCCGGATTATATCGATCCGGCAGCAACGAATGTCGATTTCACCCTGGATCTCACTCTTCCTGAAAATGCCACTTTAAACAACAACGGAGGATCGCTTGCAAAAAATGGAGTTGTTGTTGCAAGAATTACGTCGGGGGAGTTTGCGGCCATTAGTCAGATCTGTACACATCAAACCTTTAATGTCGTTTATCAATCGGGCACCCAAACCTTCTATTGTTCCAATCACGGAAGTAAGTTTGATAAAGATGGTACAGCAATCGTCGGTCCGGCCACCAAGCCTCTCCACAAATATAACACTAAGCTAACCGGGACCAGTCTAAGAGTGTATTCCTGAATCATCTAATCCCACTGATTCCAATACGCCTTCGGCGTAAAACAACGTTGCTAACTGGCTAGCTTCGCATGCAGAGCCTTGCCACAGATTCCAAGATCCTGTTGGGTAAAACTATATTTCTAACTTAAAATCGATCGAGCCTAGTTTATCAAGACCTTTGGATTCATCGCATTATTTTTTCTTTGTTCTTTTTG
>JANYDR010000596.1 GCA_025363495.1 Cyclobacteriaceae bacterium
TATTTTAAGGCAAGCTCAGGTTTGTAAGATGCGTAGGCTTTTACAGCAACCGATCCCCACGACAGGAAAATATCACCATTCTCATAATTAGGAAAAGGGAACTGCCAGTCATTTCCTTCGCCAGGGGCATAACTGCTTAAAGAGATAGGCCAAAAGAAAAGATTTTCTTTCAACATCTGTACTTCTATCTCGTCCAAAATTGTTTTTGTTCTTTCATCGTCCTCGCAAATGCCGTAAGCAATGACCATGAAGTTTACTGGCGTAACCATGTTGTTTCCATGAATGGAGCCATCTTTATCTCGCCAGTGTACGTAACATTTTTTTTCAGCATCCCAAAACCCTCCCGCTGAAATCGGTTTATTATAACTTGTCTTAAGCTTTTCGGCAAACTCTTTGTAATGTTTTTCTTTTGTTGTGTCACCTAATTGTTTTTCTATATCTGCCCATAGAACAAGTGCATGATATAATTTGGCATTTATAAAGGCATTTTCGTAAGCAGCCCAGATAATATCTATCCAGTCACTTCCTCTTTTTTGTTTGTGACTATCGGTCATCATTTCTACCAGCCCATTGCCGTTGCTATCTCTCTTCATGATCCAATCCAATGCCTTTTCACATGACAACTGGTGGGTCTTTAACCATTTAAGGTCACCGGTTTGGTCATACAGTTCAGCAACATTTGTAACAAGGTCTGGGTTAGAATCTAACAAGTATCCCCACTGAGCTTCATAGAAACCTTTGTCGGTATAAATCTGAGGCATCGCATCTTCGTTACTATACGCCCATCTTGGCCACACTCTTCCATCTGGCTTAATGGCATTGTCCCTGTAAAAATCAAGACACCGCTGATATCCTTTTAAATAGGTGCTATCATTTATCGCAAGACCCATTTGCGCAATGTATTGTTCATGCAGGCAGATTGGACCGTAAGGAGTGTGCCAACTGTTGCCGCCAAAGTGTTTCTTATCTATTACACCGATTCTTGCGATGGTGTTCAAAACCGCAGTTACCTGTTCCTCATTAATGCCAACCAAATTTCCGCGATCAAACTTCTCTTTAAAATCGAAGTAAGAAAGTTTAATACGTTCACTATTCCTGCCGGCACTGATCTCAAAGGGTGACCAGATGTCTGTTGTGTCGCGAACAAAACGTCTTCTGTTAGTACCTGAATCAAAACGTGGCTGCATTTCGATTTGAGAAGTAGCAATAGTGAAGGCCATTTCATCATTGGCAGAGCGACTATAATCCATGGCAACGTTTCTTCCGGGTGCATCAACCGCGATGGTCAGACCATTACCGGTTTTGCTATTCCAAAATCGGGATGAACTGCTATGTACCCCATAGGTATCCAATTTTTTATTAAAGAGATAAAACCAAGCCAGGCCTCCATAATCCTGATAGGCTCCTTCCCAGGTATCCATACTCTTGAACATAAAAACAGGAGAGCCAGCCTTTTCTGCTACAATTGTTTTCGAAAACGTCCTATCTATATCGAATTGGATTTCGTTGTTAGTTATATTGAATGTCCAGTTTTCGTCTATGATAAGATTCTTGTCCCCATAGCGGATCCCCGTAATGTCAATCGTATTATTGGATATTCTTATAACGGGATCCGATAACAAATGTAGGGTTGAATAAGTGGCGCCTTTGGTGCTGATTATTGAATAGACACCTGCATCTCCCTGTATTACCGACTGACCATTTACAGTTAATAAAGAAATATTTACCTTTTTACCATAGTCAAGTGTAATGGCCATCTTTTCATTACCAAACGATACAATTTTCTCTTTGACATCATTGTTGATTCTTACAGATTGCGAGAAGCATTCGCTCAACGAGCCAATAAAATAAATGATACAGGAAAGATAAAAAAGGTAACGCCTTTTAATTGCCATGAGTTAGTTCTGTTTGAATGAGTTATGCTTTAAAGATTAGTCCTACTTTGTCAAGTTTATTTTTTTTCATCACAACGGTCACAAAGGCCTCACAAAGAACACGCTAACGTTGATCTCCAATTCGTTGTATACTTTGTGACCAAGCCTCTGTAGGATTAGAAAAATTGAACTTATTGAATATCCCAATAAATAACATATCGCTCACCGTGTAATTTATAATATGGAATTAAGGTTACGTCGCGTGGCGAAACAGCGCTTGTCTTAAAGATCAGCTCTTTTCCATTGACGCGCTTGAGCCATCCTTTAATATCCCGGCTTTTTGTATTTAGACTAGTAATTAGCCCATCAGGGATAGAATAGTTGTTAAAATCATTCGCATCACCTGCATAGGGAACCGGCTGTGACAATCCTTCAGTGCCCATTTCACCGGCAAGTACAATAGGTCCGTAGACAATCGCGGATTTTGATGCATTGTCATTTGTAGATACGAGGCTTAACGACATTGGAAAATTCACTTCAATCTTATCTCCTTGCTTCCATTTCCTTTCGAGTTTGATATAACTTCCGGGTTGTTCGCGAATAGCAATGCTTTTGCCATTAACTTTAACCATGGCACCATCCTTGCACCAGCCTGGATAACGAATATTGATTGGGAAATTCTGCCCGTTAGTTTTATCGATTGAGAATTGCACCGATGATTCTTCTGGATATTTTGTTTGTTGTGTTATCGTGACTCCCTTGTTCTTCCAATTCAATTCCGAAGGAATAAAAAGATTGACGAAAATTGAATTGTCATCGTGATAGTAGATCGCCTCGGCAAACTTAGCATTGCTTTCAAACGCAGTTCCAACGCAGCACCAAAAAGAGTTAGTCGGTGTACTGTAAACCTTGAATAATCCTGGTTTGAACGGCATAAAGTAGGAAGCCATTCCGGTTTCAGGATCTTGTGCAGCCAGGATATGGTTATACAATGCCCGTTCATAATAGTCTGCATATTTTACGTCGGGGTTCCAACTGAACAGATGTCTTGCAAGCTTCAACATATTATAGGTATTGCAAGTCTCCGTTGTTCGGGCAGACATGTGCAGCGATAATTTGTCGGCTTCGAAGAAATGTTCATCATCACTATTTCCTCCAATCACGTAGGTGTGATGATCATTTACAGTCTTAAAAAAGAATTCAGCAATTTCTCGTTGGTCTTTATTACCGGTAAATTCATACCCTCTCGCTTCACCTGTTATTTTAGGAATTTGTGTATTCGCATGAAGTTTTGCCAGCTTGTCTTCATGATGTAACAATGGTGTCATGATAACATCGTCTCTGAACATTTCGGCGAGTTTCTTATCCGCTATATTGCCGGTAATCGCGTACAGGTTATAGCATGTTTCTTCCATGCCGCCGAATTCATTGCGTTTCATTGTTGTCAGTTGTTCCGGAGTTAGGGGTGATAACTTTTGATATGCCCACGAACTCATCTTTACTGCAATTTCCAATGCCTTTTTATTTTCCGTATACACATACATATCGACTAAACCTGCAAGTACTTTATGTAACGTGTACCATGGTGCCCATACTGGCTGGCCTGCTATACAACGATCAATAAAATATTGCGGAAAGGCGCTTAAATAACCATCCTGCTTCAATATATCCTGGCATTGCGCTAATGCATTCACGAGACTATCTCCCCGAAGTTTATAAGCCGGTTCGCCTGTAGAAGCATACATAAGCGAAAGACCAGAAAGAACGTGGCCAAGAGTATGTCCCCTGAGTTCGCAGTCGAGAGTTTCCCATCCTCCCAGTGCTTTGGCGTTTGAGGCAATGCCGGCGTTCACTCTCCAGCT
>JANYDR010000458.1 GCA_025363495.1 Cyclobacteriaceae bacterium
ATCTTCCAGGTGGAAGCACCTTCTTTGGCGAGTCCGAGGAATAAACCATACGTGCCGGCCTTCAGATCCTTGCCTTCAATTTTTACATCATTTGAAAAAGTTATGACCGTATTTTCATTTGCGCCTGCTCTCCAGGGAGCAGCTTTTGCTGAACCAAATCCCTGGTCGATATAACCATAGTGTGCTGGTCCGCCGTAAATTTTTCCTTTCCGGTCATCGCCATTGGGAGCATGTACATCGGGACTGCTGTAAAGAATACTTACTTCTACTGGTCCAATCCATTGGATTACTTTGCTTTTTTGATTGTCGCCGCTGGGTGGTTGTGATAGCGTTTGTGCCATGGCACACGTTGTAAGAAATACAAGTGTGAAGAGTGTGGAGAGTTTTTTCATTTAGTTATTAATTAGGGTTTAACTAGAACTTAAACGGAGGCGGGCAGGGAAGTTGCTAACTTGAATTGCGGTATTTTGTTATTAATGCATTTCCCGCAGATTTTCGCGGAATTCTAGGCTTCATTAAATTCCGCGAAAATCTGCTTGCCTTTTAATCTGCGAGAATCTACGGGAAAGAAATTTATGGCTTTAGCCTCGGATCATCCGGCACGATTACCTTCAACGAGGCAGGCGATATCGTAACATTAAAATTAGTTGCCGGCTCCATCGATTCCCCATCAATATGATAAGGCATCGGTGTATTGAATTGAATATTTATACTTTTTCCCTGCAGTGTTTCAACAAAGGAGGATTTATTCATTTTCCCAGTAAACATCTTTTGTGCAAAACCAACTGCCTGTGAAACTGGCACCTTCTTAATAAAACAAACATCAATCAACTCGTCACATACGGAAGCGAATGGAGAGATCTTTGCGTTGTTTCCAAACTGTGAAGAGTTAGCCAGCGCCAGGATAAATGATTTGCGTTTTAATAATTTTCCATCAAGAGACATCTCCACCGGAAATTCTTTAAACCGTAGAAATTCTCTTATCACCAGTTTACCATAACCAATTAATCCACGCTTTCCGTCTTTCCCAAACTTTCCTGCAACATGACCATCGAACCCAATACCCGAAACGTTAACCGAAATATGATCATTGATAACCATCGTATCCATTTTAATAATACGGTGCTTATCCAGAAGCTCAAGTGCCTGTTGCGTTTTTAATGGAATATGCAAATGTCTTGCAAGTCCGTTGCCGGAACCCTTTGGAAGTATTCCCATGGCAGCAGAAGTATGAACAAGTCCTTGCGCCACCTCGTTAACAGTACCATCACCGCCGATGGCAAATACACGTCGGAAGCCATCTGCCACCGCCTGTCGTGCAAGTTCGGCAGCGTGACCCTTATGCTGGGTATATTCTATCGTGCCCTCAATGTTGAATCGCGCACATGTATCAATGATTCTTCCTTCAAGGGCATCCTGAAAGCCAGTACCGGAATACTTATTGACTATGAAGAATACCTTGTTTTCTGTCATGTGATTTAACATCAAAGATAGAATTCGTGTATATTTCTCACGATATTTATTTCATGACCAATCCGAATTTTAAGCCGCGTAAAATAAAATTCAAAGCCTGGGATACCGAGTCACACTTGCTGATGAGGCTCAACAGCATTGACTGCAACAAAGGGGAGCTTTTGAAAAAAGACCATATCCTGTTGCAATTTACAGGTATCACTGATAAGAATGGCGACGAAATCTATGAGATGGATGTACTCCTGGTTTCGGACCAGAAATTTATTGTCTTCTGGAATGAAGAGCGGGGAGGATGGTATTATTACCCTTTGAAAAATCCAGCCGATGTTCAGGTGTTTCTTGCGCCCGCCGCGGTGGGGATGATACGACTTGGGAGTCAGTTTGAGTTGAATGAACCGTATGTTGCGCCGAAGAAGAGGTGAACGGTAATTGGTAATCGGTAGAGCGCTTTCTATAAACTTACACATGCTGATCACTGATTACCGACCACCGATAACCGACCGCAGTTTACCGATTACCATCACACACTACCTGATCTTACTCTGTATATAACTAACCGCCTCCGCTATCGTCTGCATCTTCCCCGCATCATCATCCGGGATCTTGATATCAAAGGTCTGTTCAAACTCCATTACCAGTTCGGCATAGTCAAGCGAATCAATACCGAGGTCTTTGACAAAGCTCGCGTCGGGAGTGATCTCGGATTCGGGAATACCAAGCTTGTCGGTGAGGATCGAGGTGATTTTCTTTTGTATGTCTTGCATTGGCCAAATGTAATAAGGAGATGGAGTATAATCAACTGTAGTTGGTTCGCAGTTGTAATTGAGATTCGTCAATTGGTAACTGGTAAAAGGTAGCCGGTAAAATGGTATCGGTGAGGGTTTGCGAATTTCTTTCCCCAAGGCGCGCACCACCTTTCACCAACTACCTTCTACCAACCACCATTGTTCGCTAAAACCTCAACTGAAACTCCGTCCCCTCACCAACCGTCGACTTCACAGTAATCCTACCCTCATGTACTCTCATAATCTGTCTCGACAAACTGAGCCCGATACCCGAACCTGTCTTCTTGGTTGAAAAGAATGGTATAAATATTTTCTCAAGAGCTTCCGGATCAATGCCTGGACCATTGTCGCCGACACTGATAATAGGTCTGCCTTTTTCGCTGGTATAACCAACCAGTTCGATTTTTTTATCAACCTGCTCTTCATCAAATGCCTGGATTGCATTCTTGATCAGGTTTACAAGTACCTGCTCGATCATGTACTTATCCGCCAGCGCTGTAAGCTGTGTCGGGTCCGTTTGTACAGTGATAGTAATGCCGCGGTCGCTCAATTCTTTTTTATGAAGAACTGCCATTTCTTCCAGCAAGGGTTGAATAGCAATTTCAGAGAGTCGTGGCTGTGGAACTTGCGTAAGGTTCCTGAACTCTTTTACGAAGGTGATCAGGCCCGCACTCCGGCGACTGATAGTTTGCAAAGAAAGATGCATGTCTTCAAGGTCGTCTTTCTTTATCTCGTATGATTCTTTCTGAAGCTTTTGAAGTAACTCATCCTCCACTGTTCCTGCCAAAGATGAAATGGGAGTTACAGAGTTCATGATCTCATGAGTGAGCACACGCACAAGATTTTGCCACGCTTCCATTTCCTTTTCTTCCAACTCACTTTGGATGTTGCTCATAGAGATCAGCTTGATCTCTTCTCCACGCAAGGTCAACTCGATGGCAAATACTGAAAGTTGCACGGTGTCATCGCCGATCTTTAACCGGATAAGCTCGCGTCCTCCGGTTTTAAGTTTTTGAAACGACTCTACCAGTGTTGGACTGGCATAATTTAGTTCGGTGATATTCTGGATCTGGTTAACACGCAACAAACGACGCGCGGCACTGTTGATAATCTGTACGCCTCCGTCTTTCTTGAAGGTAAGCAGGCCAATACCGACATGCTGAACAATGTTTCGAAAGAACTGATAATCGGAATCCCGTTCACGGCGTGCTTGCTTTGAAGCATTGAACGCTTCATTCATCTTGTGGCAATGGCTATGAACAACAGGATCATTCGAATTTGATTTGAATGACAACGTTGTTTCATCAAAATTGATAGATGAAAGGTCGGGGGGAGTGAAGTGACCTTCTGTTTCTTTTGAAAGATGTGAAAAGCGTATCACCTGAAAGGCAACGGCTACACCTATTCCCAGGATCAGGAATATCGAGGAATTTTTAGCGACCACATAGCTAAAGAAGAAAAGCGTCACGGAGAAGATGACCAGTCGTGTCATTAGAGGGGAACGCCAATTGATGTCCATGCTTATTGGATTATGGTCGGGTCCGGTATTCTAATGAATCAAAGTCCGTATTTTTCCATTCTTCGGTACAACGAAGCGCGTGTAAGTCCAAGCTCATCTGCTGCTTTTGAAATGTTACCGTTGTGAAGTTGTAATCCTTTCACCACCGCGGCCTTTTCCACTTCATCGAGATTCAATGTATCGGCAGTAGTGGATGAATCAGACTTACGACTGAAGAGAAAATCACTTTCTTGTAGTGTTGCAGAATCAGCCATGATCACCGCGCGCTCTATCGAATGCTGTAGTTCGCGCACATTGCCGGGCCACGCATACTTTTTAAGTTTGGTAACAGCATCAGTAGAGATCGACAATACTTCCTTCCGGTATTTTTTTGAATAATGATCCAGGAAGTGATTCGCCAGCATAATAATATCATCCACACGGTCGGCGAGAGGAGGGATGTGAACCTCCACTGTGTTGATTCTATATAAAAGGTCCTGGCGGAATTTTCCCTCTTTTACCATTTGTTCGATCGGCATGTTCGTGGCGCATATCAAACGAATATCAACGTCGACAGAATTATTCGAACCAACACGCGTTACCTTTCTGGATTGCAACGCGCTGAGTAATTTGCTTTGGAGATTCAAACTGAGATTTCCAATTTCATCCAGGAACAACGTGCCTTCGTTGGCTAACTCAAATCTTCCGGGACGATCTTCGCGTGCATCGGTGAACGCACCCTTTTTGTGACCAAAGAGTTCACTTTCAAAAAGAGTTTCAGTGATTGCTCCCATGTCTACGGCAACAAATGAATTATCACTTCGCAGCGACTTCTGATGAATGGCCCTCGCGATCAATTCTTTTCCTGTTCCGTTTTCGCCGAGTATCAACACATTCGCATCTGTTTTTGCAACACGGTCGATGAGCGTATATACTTCTTGCATTGCACTGCTGTTGCCGATGATGTCGCGGAAAGGCTGACTGATCTGTTCTTCCAGCATTTGCTTCGCCTTGCGCAACTTATCAACCTCATTGTACGACTTCTTTAATTTGATGGCAGTTGAAATAGTCGCGATAAGCTTTTCATTCTGCCATGGTTTTAAAATAAAATCAGTGGCACCATCTTTAAGCGCACGGACCGCCATCTCCACATCGCCAAACGCAGTGATCATAATAACAACCGCCTGAGGATCTTTCTCTTTTATTTTTCCAAGCCATTCGAAACCTTCTTTACCGCTGGTAGTGTCTTTGCTGAAGTTCATGTCCAGCAGAATCACATCGTATGTATCGTTGTTTAATAAAAATGGGATCTTATTCGGGTTCTTTTCAATAATAACCTGATAGTTGTATTTCTTCAACAGCATTTTGGCGGCGAGGAGAACATCCTCGTCGTCATCAATCATTAGAATCTTTCCTTCGTTCACGATAGGGCTAGGTTTAGATGGTCTTTATAGGAAAAATTGTGCCAGTTGAGCCAGTGTCCGCAAATGAGGTTTTAGGTGGGAAAACTGATCTTTGGCGTACAAAGATGTACGAAAATGAACACAATGCAAAGTGGGCCAACAGCCACTTTAATAGCACTTGACCAGAAGCAGGTTCCATTTTAGTATATATTAATGAACCAAGATTTCTTTAAATTGGATTTGTAAATAGATATCTCAATCTATTCTTACCCATGATTAAACACTACTTCAAAATCTCGATTCGTAACATAATCAAACAAAAAGGTTATTCATTTATCAATGTTCATCCGAA
>JANYDR010000465.1 GCA_025363495.1 Cyclobacteriaceae bacterium
CAATTGTTGAAAGATAGAAGCAATGTAATTTGCGGCAATATCGATCTCATGAGAACCGGTGTCCCGTCCTCTCATTTCATCTGCCGACAGAAAAGTAAGCGGCGCCTCCACCAACGGGCGGGTTACCATTTTTTCTATTTCAACAACAGGTTTCTTCTGTGAGAATGCCGGAAACGCGAGAAGCAGGGCAAGGATTAATATAAGCTTGTTCATTTTACAATGGTTATAGGGCGAAATCTAAGGTTCTTTTTTAGGATTAACGAGGAGATTCTATTTTCAAACACATTAAAAAGCCTCCGGATGATATTTTTGAACACATAGGTACATAGAATTCACCAAAGAGGACCTAGACTTATTTATTCATTTAAGAAAAACTATGCGCTCTTTGTATTGCTATGATTCTATGGGTTTAAAACAAATAAAAGCATAAGGATTTCGGGCGTGCTTTGACACCATTGAAAAAGAAAAAGGCGATACCTCTCAGTATCGCCCATTCAGGTTTAGGCAATGAAAAATTCTTTTAGCTATTATCTCAAAAAGAGAAGCTCTCTGTATTTCACCAGTGGCCAATCTTCATCATCAACCAGCAACTCAAGCTTATCTACTGAATCACGGATAACATCAAAATACTTCTCCTTAACATCATCGCAATATCCATAAGCCTTCTTATGTGTGTCGGATAGCTTATTGAGACGCTTGCGTTCTTCGATCATCTTGTTAACACTGGACGTAATAATATCGATGTGTCCGGATATTTCCTTAATGGTTTTGACAACCGCTTTGTTATCAACACCAAGACCTTTAAGACCATTGGCATTTACAATAAGCTTGTTCTGGTAGGCCACTGCCGTTGGCACAATGTGATTAACGGCAAGATCACCGATCACGCGAGCTTCGATCTGCACTTTCTTGATATAACTTTCCAGCTTGATCTCATTGCGGGCCTCTACTTCTTTATGACTCATTACGTCATGCTTTTCAAAAAGCGCGAGTGATTCTTTCGACATGAAGGCGTTTACAGCGTGAGGCATATTCTTAATATTGTTCAATCCACGCTTCGCTGCTTCTTTCACCCATTCGTCAGAGTATCCATCGCCTTCAAAGCGAATGCTCTTCGATTCTTTGATGTACTTACGAAGAACGTTTACGATGGCAATTCGCTTCTCCGTTCCCTTGTCGATTTCCTTTGTGACGGCTTCATAAAAATTATCGAGCTGTTCAGCAACAATAAGATTCAATACAGTCATCGGTGTACCACAATTGTCGCTGCTACCTACCGCGCGGAATTCAAACTTATTTCCCGTAAAGGCAAAAGGTGAAGTTCTGTTACGATCCGTTGCATCGAGAATGATTTCAGGAATCTGGTCGATACCTAATTTCATGTACATATTGTCACCCTTCTCAATCTTAACATTACCCTTCTTCTCAAGTTCGTCCAGCACAGCCGTCATCTGTGAACCGATGAAAACCGACATGATAGCGGGAGGAGCTTCATTGGCACCCAGACGAAAATCATTCGCCGGAGTAGCAATGCTTGCACGAAGGAGATCAGCATACTCATGTACCGCCTTGATGGTAGTAATGAAGAATGTCAAAAACAATAAGTTATCGCGGGCAGAACCTGTCGGTGCATATAGATTAACACCTGTATCCGTAATGAGTGACCAGTTATTATGCTTACCGCTTCCATTCAATCCCGCAAAAGGCTTTTCGTGGAAAAGGATTTTTAATTTATGCTTCTCGCCAACACGGTTGATGACATCCATCATCAATTGATTATGATCGTTAGCCACGTTCACCTCTTCAAATAGCGGGGCCACTTCAAACTGACTTGGCGCTACTTCATTATGACGTGTTCTTACCGGAATACCAAGCTTCCAGGATTCAATTTCAAACTCACGCATGAAATCGTAGACGCGGGCAGGAATGGTACCGAAATAATGGTCTTCCAACTGTTGACCTCTTGCTGGTGCATGTCCAAAGACAGTGCGACCCGCCATTACCAGATCAGGACGTGCCATGTACAAAGCCTCATCAACCGCAAAATATTCCTGCTCGGAACCCAAAGAGGCAACAACATGCTGAATATCCTTATCGAACAATTGACAAACCTTTGTAGCCGATGCATCGACAGATTTCAATGCTTTTAAAAGAGGCGATTTAGTGTCAAGGGTTTCTCCCGTATAAGAAACAAAGATCGTAGGGATGCAAAGAGTTCTTCCATATAAAAACATGGGCGAAGTCGGGTCCCAGGCAGTATAACCGCGTGCCTCAAAAGTGCTTCGTATTCCTCCACTTGGGAAAGAAGATGCATCCGGTTCCTGCTGTACAAGTTCGCTGCCTTTAAAACGTTCAATTCCTGAAAGTGCGTCAAAGAATGAATCATGCTTTTCAGCAGTACCACCCGTCATTGGCTGAAACCAATGGGTGAAATGCGTGGCGCCCTTGGCAATAGCCCAGGTCTTGGCGCCAGCGGCTACGGCGTCTGCAGTTGTTTCATCAATTTTCTCATGATTCTTGATTGCCGCACTCACTTTTTTGAATATAGCGGGAGCCAATGACGCCCTCATCTGCTCGTTACCAAAAACATTTTCTCCAAAAATCTTAGAAATATTAGGTGGAGAATCCACATGAACTTTATGGCGAGTGCTTAGTTGCTTAAGTGCTTCAAATCTTAACTGAGACATAATGGGTGTGGTTTAATCTGTTACGCGCCAAAAATAGATCAATTTTTATTTTATGAAGGTATTTTTTTACCCTATTTCTTAAAAAAATGATCAATTATTGCAGGACTATGGGTCAGGATAATATCAAAATTCAGCCAACGGAAAAGTTGAAAAATGACTAAGTAATTGGCTAATTAATAAGCAGTTGACTTGTAAAATTTCCCGCCTTGAGCGAGTTTATCTATTTTTGACCCTCCCGATATGAAAAAAAAATTCTGGCTGATTACCCTCCTTTTAATAGCAGTTCTCGGAGCCTTGTGCTTACTTCGATTATCCACTTTTAAGCAAAATGAACAGGATATCATTGCTTCACTTCAGGCCATGCAGTCTTCCGGTTCAGTAAAGTTCTTCCAGATCATTTCAGACTATGGTAAATACATCAATCTTGGAATACCTGTAATTTTTCTTTTTACAGGCATCATAACGAAGAGAAAAGTAATTGCAAGAAATGCCCTCATCATATTGCTTGGAATGGCATTGTCCGGCATTATTGCACAGAGCATAAAGAGAACCATCAAAGAACCACGTCCCTATGAGGTTGATACAAGGATCACGCAATGGAGTGTCGGAGGCAGTAACTCCTTTCCATCAGGACATACGGCAGAGGTATCCGCCGCCATGATTGGCATTACCGTTTTACTTTATCGCACGCCAGTGACGATAGTACTTTGCATCCTCTGGACATTATTGATGATGCTGTCCAGAATCGTGCTGGGGGTTCACAATTTCACAGATATTGCCGGTGGATTTGTTACCGGGTGCCTGGGATTGTTTGTTGTTTATGGTTTATTCGAAAGGTTCGGTAAGGGTGGTAGGGAGCCATTATAGGTATTAGGTATTAGGTATTAGGTATTAGGTAAACGCCCTTTCACCTCATCGAATCTCTGATCGTAGTCTTTTCTCAGCGTGCCCATCCACCGGTCCCACCACAGAAAATATAATCCGTAGTTGCCGATAAAATGCTCGTGGTGCTGATTATGATTTATTGATGTATTAATCCACTTCCCGACGGTGCTTTTAGAGAAATTTTTTGGATACAACTCGTATCCCAGATGTCCGTACACATTGTAGAGCATCATGATTAACAGAAATAAACCTATGGCAAGGGGATGAAGTGGAAATAGAAACGATGCTACGGCCACAATCCCGAATTCTACCACTGCCTCCAATGGATGAAAAGCCATTGCCGCCCATGGAGAAGGATTTGTAGAAAGGTGATGTACTTTATGAAAATATTTAAACAAACGGGGATGATGCATCAAACGATGTGTCCAATAGAAATAAGTGTCATGAACAATAAGTATTAATGCAACGCTGAAAAAGAAATAGGTAAGACTATGGGCATGAATATCGCGATAGATCATCGTGTATTTCGCGATCGGACCCAGGAAAAGTAAATACCCAAGTCCCGCAAAGATCACAGCCGTAGATGCCGAATACAAAAACTCGCGTTGATAGTCAGATAGCGCTGGGAATTTTCTCTGGATCTTTTTAAATGACCAGGCATTCTTCCTTGCATAATAAAAAATTGAGAAGGCAATGGATGCAAGGATTACATACCGCAAAAAAATGACAAGCAGTATGATGTAGAAACGATTACCTCCGGTTGCTAAGCCTTCCATAGAGCAAAGAACGTGAATTCCTTAGAAACCGTTCTCACCAGCACACGATATCTATCAATTAATTGCGAACCACCAACCACCTGTTACCAACTACCTTTTACCAGAATTCCGTCTAATTCGATCTCGTCACCGACCCCCCACTACTGGAATTCGTATTCGTCTTAGTAGGATTTCCCCTGTAACGAATACTTCCACCACTGCTGGCATGAGCATTCAATCCCTGACTTACACTGATTTTTATACTACCTCCGCTACTGGCACTGGCTTCTCCCGTTTCTGCCTGAAGGTTATAAGCATCGATTTCTCCCGCACTGCTGACGTCTGTGTTGATTGATTTCGCTTTTCCTTCCAGCACTACATCACCTGCACTGGAAACATGGACTTCAAGTTCAGTAACATCCAGGCTAACTTCAATGTTAGCAGCGCTGGAAGCATGGATCTCCATAGAACCAGATTTAATGGTACCATCGGAGAATACATTGGATGCTGAACTCGCTGAGATTTTATCGATGTCAATGTAGGTCACATAAACCTTTACGCTCTTGCCTCTTGATCCCCAGGAATTATGATTGTCACGAATATGAATCTTCAAATAGCTCCCTGAAATTTCTGTGATCACATCAGATATATCTTTCGTCGACTCTACTTTCACACTCTCTTTATCGCCCTTTTTAAGATATACGTCAATCCCTTCGGATGACTTTACTCCTTTAAAAGTCCCTACGCTCCTCACTTCACTTTGCTGGGCCATAGCCAAAATCATGGAGAGGGATAAGTACCCTATCAGAATCAAGACTTTCATTTTCATTATTTTAAGAGATTTTGGTAGATTGACCTGCACCGTTTAAATAGGTTGCATCGCAATATTACCATTTATACTAAATTTTCGCTTGAATGTAAGAATTACTCTATTTTTACATAAATTTCGAAGGTTTCAAAGAATAACTTGACGCAAATTTAAAAGCTATGATCAAAGAACAACTTAATATTTTGATTAACCTGGCCACCAGCGACCGAACTGTTGGAGAGAAAGAATCAAAGACAATTCACATGATTGGAAAGGCTAATGGCCTGACAAACGAAGAAATCGACAGCATGATGAAGACTCCTCAGCCAATCGGTAATCTTTCCCACCTTTCTGAGGATCAAAAATTTGAAAATCTCTATCACCTCATTCAACTGATGAAAAGTGATGGACAAGTCTTCAAGAGTGAAATTCAATTTTGCGAAGAAATCGCAGAAAAACTTGGCTACAAAAAACAAGTTGTTGCGGAGTTATCCAGCAAAATTTACAGTGACCCTTCGATCACTACCGATCGGAAGTCCCTCATGGCACGTGCCCATAAGTTCCTGAAATAGACAAACTGAAACTGATCATAAACCTTGTCCATTCGTCAGTCGGCGAATGGACAAGGTTTTTTATTGCTTCTCAAAGACCTTCTTACCACCAAGAACTGTCATCACTACTTCCGTCTTCAGTAAATCATTTTCAGGAACTGTCATTATATCCTGAGAGAAGACCGTAAAGTCTGCGAGTTTTCCTGGTTCGATTGACCCTTTTAACTTTTCCTCAAAGGCCCCGTAGGCTGCATCAAGTGTATAAGAACGCAATGCCTGCTCACGTGTCATTTTTTCTTCCGGCTCGTAACCGCCTTCCGGTTCACCCTTCAATGTCTTGCGGGTTACAGAAGCATAAAAACTCGCGATCGGATTGATAGGCTCCACTGGCACATCTGTTCCATTGATAACCTTTGCTCCCGACTTCAATAAAGACTGCCACATATATGCTCCTTCTTTAATGCGCTTCTCCCCCAATCTCTCACTCGCCCACGGTCTGTCAGATGAAAGATGAATAGCCTGCATGGCTGCGATTACTCCAAGTTTTCCAAACCGTGGGATATCGCCAGGGAAAAGATGCTGCGCATGTTCGATACGGAAACGATGATCGGTAACGCCCGGGTTTTCTTTGAAAGCAATTTCATAGCGATTCAATATTTCCTGATTAGCTCTATCACCTATGGCATGTGAGCAAACCTGGAAACCATACTTCAGTCCATCACGGGAAGTTTTCAATACGGTATCCATTGGCAAAGTAGCCATACCAAAAAATCCAGGACGATCGGAATATGCCTCCAACAGCCAGGCACCACGTGAACCCAATGCACCGTCACAATTTAATTTAATCGCGCGTATCGTTACGCCACGTGGATCAATCTCTGGACCTTTTTTATACCATGATTGAATCAGGTTCCTGTCTCCGCCGGTGATCATTACATATAAACGACTTTTCAATTTTCCCGCTGTTTTGAATTTCTTGAATAACTCAATGTTATCACGGGAAGCACCGGCGTCATGAAAACCGGTAATTCCGTTTCTGGCACATGCGGCCATTGCGAGGTCAAGCGCCTGTGCATTCGTTTCCTCTGTATTCTCAGGAATATATTTACTAATCAACCCTTGAGCGCGCTCATTGAATATCCCTGTGGGATTTCCAAGCTTATCGCGAATGATTTCACCTCCCTCACCAAGATTTGATTCAAGTGATTCAATAGACATCTGATTTACTCCAGCTAATTGCATTGCTTTGGCATTAGCAAACCCCGCATGACCACTGGCATGACCGAGATATACGGGATTATTGGGTGACACTTCGCTTAGTTTTTCATGAGTCTGAAATCCCTTCACCATTTTCTCAGGTTTCTTATCCCATTTATCCTGGTGCCAGCCACGACCTAATATCCATTGACCCGGCTGTGCTTTTGCAACCGCTTGCTTCACCATCTCGACCATCTCATCGTAACTCTTGATATTCATAAGGTCAAGACGAAGTTCATTATAACCAAGTCCCATGATATGACCGTGCGATTCAATAAAACCTGGCGTCATGGTTGCACCTTTTAATTCGATCATCTGAGTCTTCTCATCTTTATATTTTTCAGCATCAGCTTTGCTTCCCACGAACAGAATTGTGTCACTTTTTATAGCAACTGCTTCAACGATTGAGTTTGTAGCGTTCATGGTGTAGATAGGTCCTCCACTGATAATAAGATCGGCGGGCGTCTTTTTTGATTGGCAACCATAGATAATTACGATTGCAAACAGATAGAATTTCTTCATGTGATAAGAGTGAGTTGCAAATCTAGTAGAAAGCAGTATTCGTCATGCATTTTTTTACCACGAAGACACGAAAACACTAAGAAAGGCACAAGTTCATAGTAGTGTCTTCTTCGTGGCCTCGTGACTTCGTGGTTATAATTTACAAAAATCAATACTCTTTTATTTTAGCACGAAACCACGAAAACACTAAGCAAGGCACAAACCCATAATAGTGTCTTCTTTGTGCCCTCGTGACTTCGTGGTTATAAATTACAAAAAGCAATACTCTTTTATTTTAACGCGAAGCCACGAAAATACTAAGTAAGGCACAAACTCATAATTTTGTCTCTTCATGGCTTGGTGGTTATAATTACAATAGAGAGCCTTATCTTTCGAAAAAAAGTAAATGAAGAGGTTCCTTATTGTATTTTTTTATCTCGCCGGGACCCACGCTGCATTCTCCCAAAATGTTGGATTGTCATTCTCTTATTTTATTCCCAGAAATGGCGAATTCTCAACACCCATCAGCCCGTTTTCAATCAGGGGTATTGGTGTAGATCTCAATAGATTTATTTCCCTCGAAACAGGCGCCTCTCTGTACCGCATGTCTGGTCTTAATATGGTTGATCTTCCCTTTGATAGTAAGTCGGCATTGACAGGACCTAACTTTACAGTTTTTATTCCTGGAGAAATAGTATTTAATATCCGGGGCAAGGGCATTCAATTTGACATAAAAGCCGGAGGATTTTTCTTTTATGCTTTCGATCAAAGATTAAATTATGGTAATCTCGACAAGGCATTGCGACAGTATAAAAGCTGGGATGTTGTCAACTCCAGCTATTCGTTTGAAAATCATCCTGGCTTAGGTCTTAGTGGTGGCTTCGAATTAACAGTAGACGTTACACGTCAGTGGGGAATTTCAATAGAAACAAATTATCTGGCGGGGCAATCAAAAATACCATTGACGGGAGGTTATTCCGGAGGAACCATTGGCGGGACTATTCAAACGGTGAGCGAGAATTTTAAAGATGCGAAAGTGGATTTTACCGGGTTGGAATTTTCTATTGGGATAATATTTAATACAGGGAAAAGAAGGTAAAGTGTTTCAAGTTTCAAGTTTCAAGTTTCAAGTTTCAAGTTTCAAGTTTCAAGTTTCAAGTTTCAAAAAAAAATCCTTCACTCCCTCACCCTTTCATTAACATTCTTATTC
>JANYDR010000599.1 GCA_025363495.1 Cyclobacteriaceae bacterium
GGCAGTCCTAATTCCTTTCAATGCATAATAAAAACTTTTAAGAAAGCGTTTCATACGACAGTGCCAATTGCATCTAACAGAAAACTTGTATCAAATTTATATTGCGCAAGCCCTTTATATTCACTCGTCTTTTCCAACGCTTCTTTTAAGGAAAACTTTTCCTGCTCCATTGAAAAAACTACCTTCTTTTCCATTAAATACTTTGCAAAGAATAGCTGTTCCGGCTGTTGCAGCGTCGGTACAAAGATAGCGTTCTTGCCAATGGCAATAAGGTCCATGATAGTACTATATCCACTTCTACTAACAACTATTCCAGAAGCATTGATCGAATCTTCAAGTTCAGTAGCGGTCAAATGATTCACAATCTCCAAACATCCATCCCGACGACTATAGGACTTTCCAGGCTCCCCCGTGACTAAAAGTGACTTCAATCCAAGAGAGGTTAATTGATTTGTAAGCAGCTTTTCAAAGATAGAGCGTTGAGGCTCAGGACCAGAAATTAACGCGATGATTTCATATTTCTCTTGCACTGGACGACCTTGCTTGAAACGCGAAAGCCATCCAATGTATTTCCTATTGGGAAATTTTTCAGAAGTGAACGGGGCGGTGAACGCTCCCCCGGGTAAGTCAGGAATCCATATCTCATTGAATTTACCGATGTACCTATGGATAAAATAATTGACGATACCCGACGCCCAACCCATTCCTTTCGGCATAAGAAGATTTATCTGATGAGTTATGATAATAGATTTTGCTTTCGCTGACCAGCAGCCATATCGATTATCAGAAATAACAACATCAATCTTATGCTCATCCACCAACCGCTCGATAAGTATATGTTCTTCTGCAATTACTTTTCTGAATTTTGGCAACTGTCGAATCATCGATAAAGACATCCAACCTGAAGAATAAGAAGGTCTGTACGAAGGCAATTCAAAAAAAGAAAACTGAGGGAACTCCTGTTGCAATAATGTTAAAGCACTTCCGGATGATGCAATAAAGATTTCGGCCTCTTTGATCAGTAACTCACGAATTATCGGAACGCACCTTGTCGCGTGACCCAAACCCCAATCCAGTGGACAAATCAAAATTCTTTTCATTGGATCTCACGTCAAGGCTTCAACACGTGACCACTCGCGCGTGCTGACACAAAGATCAGCAATTCAGCGCAAGGATTTAAAAGCATAACCAAGACTTGCAAAGTGTTCAATAAACCGCGGCAACACGTAAGTCATATTCTTCTCGGCCTTATAACTATCATGAAACACGATAATCGAACCTGGCCGTGTAGCAGCTATAGAACCATTCAGACAATTGTTATTCGATTGACTCTTTGCATAATCATGGGTTAGTACATCCCACATCACGATTTCATAATGAGAGAGGGCCTTGATTTGATTTCGGGTGATTCTGCCGTAGGGAGGACGGAAGATTTTCCGGTTGCCGGTTCCCTGTTGCTGGAGGTATACCGCCTGACGACCGGTATCCGGTAACGGGTGACGAGTATGCTCTTTATTAATCTGACTCTCACATTCTCTAATATTATCCAAATATGAAGCCGTCCCAGTTCGCCATCCGCTCAAATGATTAAACGTATGATTCCCCACGGCATGTCCTGCTTCAACAATCTTCTTAAATACTTCCGGATGTTTTTGAATGTTATCTCCAATACAAAAAAAAGTAGCTGCGACCTTTGCTTTTTCTAACGTTTCAAGCACAAATTCTGTTGGCCCTGAAACTGGCCCGTCATCGAAAGTGAGATAAAGTTCTTTGGAATCAGTGGGTACACGCCATGTCAGCTGAGGGTAGATCCAGGGAAGGAAGAAAGGACTGCGGTAGATGTTCATGGGGAAACGGTGATCGGTAGTCTGTGATCAGTAATCTGTGGTTCGCGTTAAATTTTATAGGGTCAATTTCAATTTTCGGGCGACACTGATTACCGATTACTGCTTACCGACGACCTGTTCACTGCACCCGGCACGACAACATAGTAATATCATCTCTATAACTATTGCGACCTTTAAATCCATCCAGTGCCACAATAATATCCTGATGGATCAGATTCAGGTCCCGGTTATGATTCTCTTCAAAGTATTTTATAAGAGATGCCTGACCAAATTCTTCGTCCTTTTCATTTACTGTTTCTGTTAATCCATCTGTATAGCAAAAAAGAAGAAAATCATCAAGATCAGTAACAAAACCCTCTCTTAAAAAAGGAAGTGGATGCATTGCCCCCAACACGGTACAGCCATCTTCAAGCAATCGGATGCCATGCTTTTTAGTCCACAGCAACGGAGGATTGTGACCGGCATTTACGTATACCAATGTTTTTAAATTGATATCATAAATAGCGCCGAAGAATGTGATAAACCTCTCCCCTTTGGTACTTTCCAACACCTGGTAATTAAGTGCCTCTACAATCTCCGAAAGATTTGGCATTTGCCGTAAGAGTGTTCGCAATGAAGCCTGGAAATTTGACATCATCAGTGCCGCGGCAATTCCTTTTCCACTTACATCAGCTACACAAAGCAAAAATTGGTTTTTATTAATCGGTACGTAGTCGTAATAATCACCACCGACCATGTCATGTGGAAGATAACTAGCAACCATTTTTAAATGTTCTGAATTAGGAAGCTTGTCGGGAAACAAAAATTGCTGCACGTCACTGGCAATCTCAAGTTCCTTTCGGAAAGCCTCCTGTTCTAACTGCTTCCGGGCAAGCTTTTTATTCTCGATGGCAACAATAATAATATTACTCAACGCCTGAATAAATCTCACGCTGTCTTCGTAGTCATGATTAATTTTGTTTGATTCCAATCCACCGATAAAAATCACTGCGAGTGTATCACTCTGGTGGGCTACTGGGATTACCATATCAAATTCATGGAATGAACATTCACCATCAAACTCAGTAAGCTTGTGAACCTGTTTAATTAAATGGAATCTGTCATCTAAAGGGCATTTCAAAAAATTAGTCTTGGTTCCGAAGTTCACAACACATCTCCACTTTTCATCATAAACGTATAGCGCCAGTCTACGGATCTGAAGATTTGAGCGGAGTGTGAAATTAAACATCTTATACAGCGACTCCTCGGTAACATTGCTGTTGATCGCCTGCGTGATCTCCAGCAGTGCGTTCAACTCTAATTCCTTGCGATCTAATTGTTTCTGTAATTCGACTTCGTTCATTTCTCTCTTTCAACGGTAAAAATAGAGGAAAATTACCTTGGTATGCGACTCCATCACTTATAATTTCTATTCTTCCACTGATACGATGCTATAATTGAAATTGAACCCACTCCTATAACGTAAAGAGGATGAAGAATTTGTAAAGCTAAAAAGGCAAGCACATCAAATCTTCTTTCCAGAAAATGACCAACCCAAAGAAGGAATATTGCTTCTAAAAATAATTTGCCGATTACTAACCCAAGACTCACATCCGGATAATTGATGTTCTCAACAATAAGAGCAATGAACGCAATTTGTGACACAAAAATGAAGACTGCCAATAGCTGGGTAAGTTGGTCGGTATTATGTTTCCACTTTCCTGCCCAGCGCAATCGCTGATAAAAAAAATCCCGAAAAGTCTTTTGCGTATTCGAAGTTACAACTCCTTCATAAAAATTCAGGAAGCGAATACCTGACGGGTAACGCTTATATATCTTCCGCATCAAAAATTCATCATCACCGGAAGCGACACTCATATTATCATCATAACCGCCAACTTCATCAAACACATTTTTTCTAAAGGCAAGATTAGCCCCATTGCACATAATGGGATGACTCAAACCAATCGAAGCAGCAGCAGAACCAATAAGGCTAATAAATTCAGTTACCTGTAAGCTCGAAAAGAATGAACCGTCATCCATCAATTTTACAGCACCAATCACCATCTTAGTTTCATTTTGCTCAAATTGCATGGAGAGACATTTAATCCAGTTCTTGGAAAAGGAGCAATCTGCATCAGTGGTTGCAATGATTTCAAATTGAGCGTTTGAGATCCCAAACCGCAAAGCAGCTTTCTTACCCTGCTCTCCTTCCACAAGATCGATGAGCTTTATGTTAGAAACATTCACTATCAATTCTTTTACTTTTAACCAGGTATCATCCGTTGAATGATCATTGACAATAATCACTTCAAATTTATCCTTAGGATACACGATGACTGAAAGACTGTTGACCAGATCCTGAATAAAAGTAATCTCATTTCTAACAGCGATCACAATTGAAATTCCGGGTGTGAATGCCGGGTTCATAGTAATCTCCTGCCGTCGGATAATTATCCACCCAATAAGAAAGATTACCATCAGCAGGCAATAAAAACTTAAAATAACACCGAAGATGACCGTCATTGAAAAGATGTCTGTAATTTGGGGCGTGAGCAAAGTTGAAAAAAAACTAACAAAACCGGGCCCTCTTCCGAAAGAGAAGATTATTCTGGGTCTTGATCCTGGCACGAACATCACGGGCTACGGACTCATTCTCATTCGCGGAAGCAGGATGGACATTGTTCAATTTGGGGTTATCCAGCTAAGTAGACTGGAATCACACGAGCTTAGACTTAAGAAGATCTTTGAAAGAATATTGGCATTGGTCGAAGAATTCAAACCGGATGAAGTCGCGTTGGAGGCACCGTTTTATGGGAAGAACGTTCAGTCCATGCTAAAGCTGGGACGTGCACAAGGCGTGGCAATGTCGGCGGCATTGTATAGAGAAATACCTATTACAGAATACGCCCCAAAAAAAGTAAAGCAATCCGTTACCGGGAATGGCAACGCATCCAAGGAGCAAGTGGCTAGAATGCTGATGCAGATTTTTAATCTTAAAGAATTACCAAAGCTTCTTGACGCGAGTGATGCGTTGGCGGTTGCAGTTTGCCACCATTATCAGAAGGGCACTGAAAAGAATAAGAAGAGTAGCTGGGAAAGTTTTGTGAAGGAGAATCCTAAACGGATTAATTAATTCGGTTATAGGAATGTTTATTAACGAATTACCGAATCATCGAATTAAATTTTAGTCATCTCAAAAATACCGAATCCAAACCTGCAGCCAAAATTATTAGCAATACTTGATTCGTTAAGCTCAATATTTTCGTGCAAGTCGCCTTCATCATCCACATACGAAAACAAATCAATCGTATAGTAAGGCTTGAATAATTTCAAAAGATACTCTATACTAAAAACCCTGTGTGCATTAAACTCGATCCGCTGCGGACCTATCGGTGTTGAAAAATAAAACTTTCCGCCTTTCTTCAGCACTTTGTTCATATTCTCCAATCCCTTCAAATGTCCATTCACATCAATCGGATCACCATAACGTCCTAATCCGAAATGCTCAATCACGTTCAATGATGATAATGAATCAGTATAATCGTGTAGCTCAGGTGCGACGTTCATAAAGTCAGCGGTCACAAATCGAATATTTTTTACAGTCGCCGTCTGAGGTCGAATATCAAATACTTCTATCTCCCTAAAAGAAGCAACATGCGCTACGAAGCCGTCTACACGTGAACCAACGTCAACATGTTTGATCGGTCGATTTTCAAACACACGTCGTGCAACCGTAAGGTCTTCGTGAAAATAATGACTCTTTAAATCGCCGTTAGTCTCAAAGCGTTCCCGCAACACTGGATACAAATCTGAAATTTGAAAATCAGGATTGTCTTTTAATTGGCGTTTGATCTCACGAAGGTCGCGCTTAAAATA
>JANYDR010000491.1 GCA_025363495.1 Cyclobacteriaceae bacterium
GATGTACCAACCGCAAAGGCCAAAACATTTTCAGTATCGCAACTTCAGGAAGGGCTTCAGTACCTTGCCGCAAGTAAACCACCCCTTGTATTAAAAGCTGATGGTCTTGCAGCAGGCAAAGGTGTAATTATTACCGATGATATCCAGGAAGCGCAAACGGCCCTGAGCGATATGTTAGTGAATAAACTTTTTGGGGAAGCCAGTGCGCATGTTTTGGTAGAAGAATTCCTTGATGGCATTGAATTATCGGTATTCGTACTTACTGACGGTGAAGATTATATCCTGCTCCCCGAAGCAAAAGATTACAAACGAATTGGGGATAATGACACCGGACCCAATACGGGGGGGATGGGTGCGGTTTCTCCTGTTGTTTTTGCAGACACATCATTCATGAAAAAGGTGGAAGAGAAAGTTATTCGTCCTACCATTGACGGTTTAAAAAAAGAAAAAATACCTTATCGTGGATTTATCTTCTTTGGCCTGATGAATGTAAAAGGCGAGCCATATGTGATTGAGTATAACGCACGTATGGGTGATCCAGAAACCGAGGCTGTCATGACACGGATTCAATCAGATATTGTGGAGGTTTTGATCGCTTGCGCGAAGGGTGAATTAAGGAATAAAAAAATCGTCATTGATCCAGAATATGCCCTAACCGTAATGATGGTTTCTGGCGGATATCCCGGAGATTATGAAAAAGGTAAAGTCATTTCAGGGTTGCATCCTGCATCCAATGCGTTAGTCTTTCATGCAGGAACAAAGCAGATGAATTCATCAGTTGTTACTGACGGTGGGCGCGTATTGGCGGTAACTGGACGAGGTAAAACTCTCGAAGAAGCCAGAAAAAATGCCTATGAGTCAGTTTCAGACATTTCATGGAATGACGTATCTTTCCGTAAGGATATTGGAGTAGATTTGTTAAAGATCGAGAACAGGCCAGGTAATAAGTAGTCGCCAGCAAAACTGGTTCTCTCTTTAAGGTAATAATTTAAAGAAGAAGACGATGATAGCATTTATAATACTAGTTGTACTATTTTACATTATTCCCGCAATAACCAGCGCTGTTTACATTATCTTCCCCAAGGCATTAAAATCCTGGGGCATACAAATGCCTCCCTATATATGGGCGCGCAAGTCATAAAAGAAATTAGTTATGGGATGTTCGTGCGGAACAAAGAAGGACGGAACAGTTTCCGGCTGTAAAAATAACGGAGCTTGTGGAACCGGTGGATGCAATAAAATGAACGTGTTTGACTGGCTATCAAACATGGAGATGCCAATGGCAGATCGCTTTGATGTCGTAGAAGTTCGTTTTAAAAACGGTCAAAAAGATTTTTTCAGAAACTCCGATAAATTAGACCTCACTTCGGGCGATGCCATAATTGTCGAAGTCCAGAACGGCCACCACCTTGGTCACGTGTCATTGCAAGGTGAACTGGTTCGTCTTCAAATGAAGAAAAAGAACGTGGTGAACGACGGAGAAATCCGGAAGATCTATCGTCTCGCCCACACAAAAGACCTGGAGAAATACGAAGAAGTACAAAAGCGCGAGATGCCTTCGCTTCATCGTGGCCGTGAGATCATACGCCAGATGAAACTTCACATGAAGCTTTCCGATGTAGAATACCAGGCCGACAATATGAAGGCCAGTTTTTATTATTCTGCGGACGAACGCGTTGACTTCCGTGAACTCATCAAAGTATTAGCCAGTGAATTCAGAGTACGAGTGGAGATGCGACAAATAAGTCTTCGACAGGAAGCTGGTCGACTTGGTGGAATTGGTGTATGCGGTCGTGAGTTATGCTGCTCAACGTGGCTGACTGACTTCAAGAACGTTGCAACAAGCGCCGCACGGTATCAGAATCTTTCTCTCAATCCCAGCAAGCTTTCCGGTCAGTGTGGCCGTCTGAAGTGCTGCCTGAACTATGAGCTCGAAACATATATGGAAGCGTTAAAGCATATCCCTGAAGTAGGTCATCCTTTACTGACTGAAAAAGGTGAAGCCACTCTTCAAAAGACCGATATTTTTCGCAAGATAATGTGGTTCGGCTATAAAGAAGAAAGCGCATGGTACCCATTGAACGTTGATAGAGTAAATGAAATCCTGGCCCTCAATCAATCCGGTCAGAAGCCCGCAACGCTTGAATTAAATGATCTCGTTGAGCGCGAACCCTTGTCAGTATTGAACAGCGATCTTGACAAGCTTGATAAGAAATTCAGCAATCGCGGCGGAAAGAACAAAAAGAAATCACGTAATCGCGGACGGGGACGCGACGGAGGCAGACCAGAAAACTCTGGCAACCCCGGTAATTCCACAACGCCAAAAAATCCACAGCCGCCCAGAAATCAACAAGGACCAAGGAATCCAAATCCACGGAATCCTCAACCTCCAAGAAATCCTCCATCCGCACAATGAAAGTAGTACGGACGTGGAGGATGATAAGCACGTTTATCATCGTGTCGTTAGGTACTTCTTGTTTGATTTCTTGTGATAGCAATCGTCTGTACGAAGACAATGTCGAGTTTGCCGATCGAAGCTGGAAGGTTATTGAAGAACCACGATTTGAGTTTTCTGTTTCGGACACAACTACACGATACAACCTGTATTATAATATTCGCAATTCGCTTGATTATCCCTATGCTAGAATTTTTATCACCTGGCATTTATATGATTCAACAGGTAAGGAACTTTCTAAAAAATTAATTTATAACGATCTCTTCGATCAGAAGACAGGAAGACCATTTGGAGAAAGTGGACTTGGTGACTTATATGACCACAGATTTTCTATACTTAATCAACTAAGATTCCCGTCGACGGGAAAATATTCGATAAAACTTGATCAATTGATGCGACAGGACACTCTAAAAGGAGTGATTGCGGTTGGTGTGCGGGTGGAGAAAGATTTAAATCAATAGCTCTATTACTAAAGTTATTTTGAAAAAAGGGCTCCGTTTTTAGTCAAAGCCCTTTAATCAACTGTAACTATTCAAACTATGAAATCTATTCAAAAGAATAAAAACAAAGTCAATTGGCAATTCTTTTTGAATTAGAAACCAATTAGAAAAGATTCGACACGTCAAAATTAACTATCACGATTGTGCCCTCACCCAATGTTGAATTAATCTCAATTGTGCCTCTATGAATTTGAATAAT
>JANYDR010000563.1 GCA_025363495.1 Cyclobacteriaceae bacterium
CCAATCGGAAAATGGCATGAATACATCGCCGAACCGACATTGGCAGATGCCATTATGGATCGACTTTTAACAAACGCTCATCGCTTTGAATTAAAGGGTGAATCCTTACGCAAAAAAGCACCTGCTAACACAACAAAAAAACAATAACTTTATGACATCAAATTGTAATGCAAAAAGGTAGGACAGATCATTGGCGGAATACCTAGTACAGACTTACCGGAATAATCATTCAGAAGAGAATTCAATTCCGGTATCTTCTACCGGTACTGGCAAAACATGCAGATGGCCGCAAACTATTGTCTTGTAAATAATATTAATCTTGAGGAAGCGCTCGGTTGGGCAGACAGGTCAATTAATACCTACTTCGGCGAGAAGAATTTTTTAACCCTTTCCACCTATGCAGGTTTATTGGAAAAGACCGGCAATAAACTGAAGGCAGATTCTTTAATGAAGAAGGCCTATCCACTGGCTAGCATGGTGCAGCTTAATTCGTATGGCCGAAGTTTGTTGGTACAAAATAAAACTCAGCAAGCCTACGATGTTTATAAAATGAATTACGATAAATACCCCGATGAAATTTACGCAAGGATTGGGATGATCAGGGCGTGTGCTGCTGTTGGGAAATCCGAGGAAGCGTTGAAATATGCAGACAAGGCTCTCGCCCTGGCTAAAGACTCCAATACCAAAACCTCCATCGAAAAAATAGTAGCAGAAGTAAAGTCAGGGAAAAAAATTATTTTGTAGGACATTATGGTAATGGGTGATAGCTTGCTAGCCTACGTTGGTGTTTTTCGTCAACAATAATTTTTTACAATTTTTTGTTGGTGGAAAACACCCACAAAGACACCTTAATAACTATTCACACTTCAATGAATCCACCGGATTAGCGGATGCGGCGATGCTTGTGTGATAAAATACCGAGATAGCCGTCAAAAGACCGCATACAGTAAATGCAAATACAAATGGCCATAAAGTAATGTCAATTCTGTAAGCAAAATTATTTAGCCATTTACTCACCAGATAATAAGAGACGGGTGCGGCGAGTATGTTTGAAATGACTAACATCTTAGCAAATCTTCCTGAAAGAAGTGTAATAATTCCTCTAACGGAAGATCCCAGAACTTTTCTGATAGCGATCTCTTTCTTCTTCCGCTGGACAGTAAATGAAATAAGTCCAATAATCCCAAGTGCTGCAATACCTATAATAATGACTGAAAAATTAATTAATAAACTGAGAAACCGTTGTTCCTTTTCATAAATGGCATTTAATGAATCATCTACGAATTTATATTCCATCGGCTGACGGGGAAATATTTTCTCCCACGCCACTTGTATATTGTTGATCGCAGTTGAGGCTTGTTGGGAATTATCTATTCGTGCGTAAAGGCTTGAGCCATCCCGGTTGCCTCTGAAGAAGAAGATCATCGGATGAACTAATTGATACGACGCACCAAGCGAAAAGTCCTTTATCACCCCTACCACCTTAAACTTGACAGGTTCCCTTGGAGTAAAGGCCGACATCTCTCCTAGCAACACATTATCTTTCCATCCGAATTTCTTCATTGCGGTCTCATTTATCATAATTGCACCATCTTCATCCGCTTCGGAACCATCGATAAAATTTCTTCCGATAATTATTTTGGCGTCAATTGTTTTCAAAAAAACAGCATCGATCCAGGCAACATCACAACCCATTTGAAAAGTTGTTCCATCGGGATTTTTAAGTGTTGGACTAAATGAATTCGCTTCCTTATTCATAGAGAAATCGGTCAAACTTGTTTCCAACACATTACCTGATTTCCTTAACTCCTGTTTGAACACATCAAGATGCTGCTGAACAACGCTATCTTTTGGTATTGAGAGTTCAACCAGATTACTCTTATTAAAACCTAGGTCCTTATTCATTATAAATTTGGTTTGGTGAGCCACTATCAATACTCCTGTCAAGAGCAAGGCAGTAATAAAATACTGACCACTCACCAAAATTCTTCTCACAATTTCCCCCTTTTCGCTATTCATAAACTTTCCTTTTAAAACATTCAGGGAATTAATAGAGGCCAGGTAAAAAGCAGGGAATACGCCGGCGACTATACCAATGCAAAAAGATAATGCTACAACGATTCCGATATTTTCAAGGCTAAAAAGTCGCTGTGAATTGATATGAAGACCCGCGAGACCACTAAAATAAGGAAGTAATATCCAGGAAAGCATCAGGGCCATAAAACCTGAAAAAACTGCAAGAAGGATTGATTCACTCAAAAATTGAATGAGAAGAAATTTTCTGGAGGAACCCAGCATTTTTCTAATCCCTACTTCTGTCGCTCTTTCTGCGGCAAAGGCCGTTGCAAGATTTACATAATTTACGCACGCAAATATCAGCAGAAAGATCATTACGACCTGCAAGGCGAATACATTGGTCTTGCTTCCATGTGGATAGGCTTCCCAAACATATTCAGGACCGAGATAAATATCAGTCAATGGCTGAAATGCAAGTTCCCCCTTTCCACTAAACTCGTCAAATGTCTTCTTCATATGATTATTAAAGAAAGCTGGCATTTTGGCTTGTAATCTATTAATGTCATTTCCATCTTTAAGCAAAAGGTAAGTGTACACATGACCACCATACCACCAATTG
>JANYDR010000603.1 GCA_025363495.1 Cyclobacteriaceae bacterium
TATACACGTATTATCAAATTAGGAGATGCCCGTCTTGGGGATGCTGCTGAAATGTGCCTGATGGAGTTAGTCGATTTCAATGACCTCTATAAGAAGGACGATAATGCCAAGAAAGGCAAGACCCGCCGAAGTCGCAAAGGCAAGAAAGACGGTGTAACCGACGCTACAGTTGTCGAAGAAGCTGCTCCTGAGGCCAAAGAAGAGAAAAAAGCAAAAGCAAAGAAGGCACCGAAAAAAGAAAAAGAATAGGTGAAGACTTCAAACGATAGAAAAAGGGGATTGGACATAAGTTCAATCCCTTTTTTCATTTCGCAGGGCATACAAAAAATGTACTTTTGTCGAACCAACCACTATAAAACTTGAGCCAAAAAGCATATCTCCTTCTACAAGATGGCCTTCTCCTGGAAGGAACGGCCATTGGAAAGACCGGTACTACCGGAGGCGAAATTTGTTTCAATACCGGAATGACAGGTTATCAGGAGATCTATACCGATCCTTCGTACTCCGGTCAGATCATTGTGAACACCACGGCACATATTGGCAACTATGGTACGATAGACGCTGAACTGGAGTCTGAAAAGCCCACGATCAGTGGAATTGTGGTAAATGATTTTTCTGATTCATTCAGCCGCAAGGCTTCTCATGAAAGTCTTCAACAGTATCTTGAGAAACATAATGTAGTGGGTATCGCCAACCTTGATACGCGGATGCTTGTTCGGCACATTCGAAGTAAAGGCGCTCAGAATGCTATTATTTCTTCTTCTTTAAAACCAGAAGAATTAAAAAAAGAGCTTGCTAAGGTGCCTGATATGAATGGCCTTGAGCTTTCCTCTCTTGTATGTACCAAAGAGCCCTATTTTGTGGGTGACGAAAAGTCGGATTTGAAAATCGCAGCCCTGGATGTTGGCATTAAGAAAAATATTTTAAGAAATCTTGTAGCGCGTGGATGTTATGTAAAGGTATTTCCTGCCAAGACTTCATTTGCCGAGATGGACAAATGGAAACCAGATGGTTATTTTATTTCGAATGGCCCCGGCGATCCGGCTGCGATGGGATATGCTGTTAAAACCGTACGGGAAATTTTAAATGCAGACAAACCATTATTTGGAATTTGTTTAGGCAACCAGTTATTGGCACTGGCTTCAGGGATTTCCACCTATAAAATGCATCATGGTCACCGTGGCCTGAATCACCCCGTGAAGAATTTAATTACAGGTCTGGGAGAAATGACTTCACAAAATCACGGCTTTGCAGTAAGTGCAGAGGATATCAATAAAAATCCCAATGTAGAAGTGACGCACCTGCATCTTAATGATCAAACTATCATGGGCATCAGGTTAAAAAACAAGAACGCATTTTCTGTTCAATATCATCCGGAGGCTTCCCCGGGCCCTCATGACTCGGTCTATCTGTTTGATCAGTTCGTTACTATGGTCCGTGAGTGTAAGGAAAAAGCGGACAGCAAAAAGGTGTCGGCAATTAACAGTTAGAATAAACTTTCCGGTTTTTTATTCAAAAATCAATTATAGTATTATCAATTTCCCAAATTTTCAACTTCTAAATTCTCACTTATGAGTTACATTGAAAGCATTCACGCCCGACAGATACTTGATAGTCGCGGCAATCCCACCGTAGAAGTAGATGTGTTTACAGAATCCGGTGCCTTTGGTCGTGCGGCTGTTCCGTCCGGTGCGTCTACAGGATCCCATGAAGCGGTAGAACTTCGTGATGGAGACAAGAAAGTTTACATGGGAAAAGGTGTATTGAAAGCTGTTAGCAACGTGAATAATAAGATTGCTTCAGAAATAGTTGGCTTTCCGGTGTTTGATCAGACATTGATCGACAAGATAATGATTGAATTGGATGGGACTCCGAATAAAGGAAAGTTGGGCGCGAACGCAATTCTTGGTGTTTCATTGGCTGTGGCTAAGGCTGCGGCTATGGAAGCAGGTCAGCCGTTATATCGCTACATCGGTGGAGTAAATGCAAATACATTGCCTGTGCCGATGATGAACATATTGAACGGTGGTAGTCATGCCGATAACTCAATTGATTTTCAGGAATTCATGGTGATGCCTGTAGGTGCTGATACGTTTTCAGAAGCACTTCGGATGGGAGCGGAGATATTCCACACATTGAAAGGTGTATTGCATGACAAGGGCCTTTCCACAAACGTAGGAGATGAAGGAGGTTTTGCTCCTAATATAAAATCCAATGAAGAGGCAATTGAGATTGTATTGAAAGCAATTGAAAAGGCAGGCTACAAACCGGGTTCAGATGTATTTATTGCACTTGACCCTGCCGCTTCAGAATTTTACGACAGCAAGACAAAGTTATATCACTTCAAAAAATCCAGTGGCAAGAAATTAAAACCATTGGAGATGGCTGCTTACTGGACCAACTGGGCTAAGAAGTATCCAATCATATCACTTGAGGATGGTATGGCAGAGGATGACTGGACAGGCTGGAAGGCTTTAACAGACAGCATTGGTGAGAAAGTGCAATTGGTTGGAGATGATTTGTTTGTTACGAATGTGACCCGCCTTCAGGAGGGAATTGACAAGGGCGTTGGTAATGCCATTCTTGTAAAAGTAAATCAGATAGGCTCTCTTACTGAAACAATTGATGCAGTAAGTCTGGCGAAGAAAAATTCTTACAAGAGTATCATGTCACATCGTTCAGGTGAAACTGAAGACAGCACGATTGCTGATCTGGCAGTGGCATTGAATACCGGACAGATTAAGACTGGCTCGGCTTCACGTTCTGATCGCATGGCGAAATACAATCAGCTTATTCGCATCGAGGAAGAGTTGGGAGAGGTGGCGTATTTTCCGGGAAAGAAGTTTTAGGATTTGATTCTTATTATAGGAAAGCCGGACTTGTTCCGGCTTTTTTTATGCTAAACGCAAAACACGGGGCTCTTGAATTTGATCAGGAAACCCCGATTTCAAATTTCTTTTGAAGTTGGTATCTTTAATAGATGGAAGTAAAAGAGCCTGATCTTTCCGGAACCTACACCTACGCTGATTACATGACGTGGGAATGGGATCAATTGGCTGAATTGATTAATGGAAAGATTTTTAAGATGTCCCCGGCTCCCGGCAAGATACACCAGGGTATCTCTGGGAATTTATTTGGACCATTTTGGAACTATTTACGCGGAAAGGATTGCAAGGTTTTTGCTGCTCCATTTGATGTTCGAATTCCAGGCCCTTCCAAAAGGAAAACTGATAAAGATATCTTAACAGTTGTCCAGCCCGATATTTGTGTGGTTTGTGATCTTTTCAAACTTGATGACAGAGGATGTGTTGGCCCCCCGGACTTAATAATAGAAATATTATCGAAGTACACTTCAGCGAAAGATATCAGGTTGAAATTTGATGTGTACGAGGCGGCCGGGGTTAATGAATATTGGGTAGTGCATCCGGAAGAGCAGACAATACTTGTTTACATTCTCGGTGATGATGGGAAATACAAAGGTAATCTGAGGCCCCTTGTTAAAACTGATGTGATTTCCCCAACTATATTCCCAGACCTGCATATAAGTCTTGATGAGGTGTTCTCTGAATAGGAGCCTTGATGTATTGATTTAATTTTCATGTATGGAAGTAAAAGAGCCCGATCTTTCCGGAACCTATACCTACGCTGATTACATGACGTGGGAATGGGATCAATTGGCCGAGATTATCCATGGCAAAATATTCAAGATGTCACCAGCTCCAAGCGTTACTCATCAGAGAATAGCTGGAAATTTGCATGGTCCAATGTGGAATTATTTTAAGGGTAAAAAATGTCAGGTTTTTTTGGCCCCGTTTGATGTTCGTCTACCCAGCTCTCCTAAGAAAAAGGCTGACAGTGACATCGTTACAGTGGTGCAACCTGACGTTTGTGTGATATGTGATCCTTCCAAGCTTGACGATCGTGGATGTGTCGGGGCACCTGATTGGATTATTGAAATACTTTCAAAGTACACCTCTGCAAAAGACATTAATTTAAAATTTGAAGTTTACGAAGATGCCGCTGTCAAGGAATACTGGCTTGTACATCCTGAAGCGCATACTGTTTTGGTTTACACGCTGGATGAAAATGGAAAATATAAGGGACATCTGAAGCCATTCGTGAAAACAGACACAATTTCGCCAGCAATTTTTCCTGATCTGCATATAAATCTTGGTGAGGTATTCTCAGAATGGGAGTCCTGATTTTTTTTGATTCAACTATGATATACCCTGGAGGCAACAATCAATCCATTCTCAACTTCCAGCACTTCTCCAACCTGCAAATCGTCTTCTCCATCGACATGACGAATGTATTCCATAAAGACACGGTTTTCGAATGGTGTTAAGCGAAGCATTTCGTATTGCAAAGAAGGCAAGCGACTAAATGAATCTTTCCACCATTCGCGCAAAGCGGCTTTTCCTTTAATTAAGCCACTGGTTTCAGGCATCCGAATTTTCAGTTTGGGACTGTAATGGAGAGCTTCGTCATGATAAAGTGATAATAATTGTTCGAGATCGTGAGAATTGAAGTAGTCGAACCATAGATTGGAAATAGAGATGAGGAGCTTCGCGGAAGGTTGTTTCATCGAATGTGATATTATAAATATCCCAGGCTTATTGCAAATGCAACATAGCGACACCTCGATTCCAAAGGCGCCTGATCATCCTTAATTTGCCTGGCTTTCGGACAGACCATTTTGTTTTGGGACCGATGATCCGGCCGGTGACTTAGTTTCTGTAGTCAGGAATTAAAGTCCTCAAGTCTGGTTCTGCTGGGAATCCAAATATTCCTTATCTTCGTATAATCATTTTTTAAACTTATGCTGAAACGACTCCCGCCTGCCTTTAGAAATTTCTATTTCGTAACTGGCATTACATTCCTGGTCTGGATGGTTTTCCTTGATTCGAATGATTTAATTAATCGTTTCCGACTCACGTCAAAACTTCATTCACTCGAAAATGAAAAGGAATATTATCAGGAGAAGATCCAGGAGGTAGAAAAAGATCGTCAGGAATTGATGGGCACTACCGAGTTACTGGAAAAGTTTGCCCGCGAAAAATACCTAATGAAGAAACAGTCGGAAGACATTTTCATTATTGAAGAAAAAGATTGAGATATGAAGAAGTTGCTGTTGTGTGGTGCTCTTTTATTGTCGGCTGGCTTTGTTGTAGCGCAGCGTGAAATTGAAGAAAATGGTAAGTCCAAGTTCATGGACCGTGTATACTTTGGCGGAGGATTGGGTTTCAGCGGAGGCACAAATCCGTATTATGGCCGGTATACTTATATAGGACTTTATCCTCTTGTAGGGTATATGGTTACAAATCAATTCTCAGTAGGTGCAACCATAACGTATCAATATTATCATTATTCGGATTTTGGTCAATCGATAACTCAATATGGAATTAGTCCGTTTGCGCGCTATAATTTAGGACAGGTATTTCTCTATAGCGAATTCATGATACTCAATTCGCCAACATACGATCCTGGTGCGCCCCGTAAAACATATAACCGATGGCTTAATGGATTAGGTTTCAGACAGCCTTTAGGTCAAAGGGGCAGAGGTTCTATAAATGCTATGGCATTGTACGATGTGCTATACAATCCAACAGAAAGAGTATTTAGCTCGCCTTGGGTATTCAGAGTATTCTTCTCTTTCTAAGCTAGAAGGCCACGCTAAATTTTTCTCCCAATTGTTTTAGGTCCTCTGCCACTTTGGGATCAAGCGGTATTCCATGTTTTCTTCTTATCACTTCAAATTCCCGTTCAGGATCTCCTGGTATAATAAGATGTGATTGACCGTCAATTGTTTTCGCGGCACGGAACCTTGTAATCCAATTATCCATGTGATGCTTGAAGTCTTTTGTAGGACGAAATGCATCGACACGCATTGCCCCAAAGAAATGTCCAATACCATCGCCAACGGGATCGGCAGGCGGTGCGAGAAAACTTACAAAGGGTGGTACCCATGGTCCGTAATTAGCGCCTGACAGCACAGCAGAAAAAATATCAACCCACGCTCCAAGGCAAAAACCTTTATGACTTCCGTGTTCTCTGTCACTTCCAAGTGGTATAAGCGCACCACCATCTTTCAATTCATGAGGATTGGTGGATGGACTTCCATCTTTCTTCTGTATCCAGCCAATGGGCGCTTCCTGATCTTTACGTTGTAGTATTTCAAGCTTTCCGTTGGCGGCAGTAGTGGTAGCAAAGTCAGCGACAAAAGGAGGTTGCTCTCCTGCGGGTATTGCGACACAAATAGGGTTGGTACCAAGTAATCGTTCCACCGAAAAAGTTGGAGCTACCAGCGGACTTGCATTTGTCATAGCCATTCCGATCATATCATGTTCAAGAGCCATCATAGCATGTTGACCTGCTATTCCAAAATGATTTGAGTTCTTTACTGCCACCCATCCTGTGCCACACGTTTTTGCTTTAGCGATCGCAATCTC
>JANYDR010000661.1 GCA_025363495.1 Cyclobacteriaceae bacterium
GTGCTGCCAGACTCATGTTAACCGTTTCAGGTGCAATGTATAACATCATCGATGTTTCAATTTCGTCAGCATGTGTGCCAGCAGTTTGTTTTTTGATTTTCTTTTCAGCATCACCTGCTACATTGAGAATGTCAGTGTATGTCATTTGGATGCCTTGTTGTGCAAGTATCGACTTCGCGACCTTAAGTGGCACTAATGTCGAGACACCGGTATTCAAAATATAAAACTTTTTTGGTCCATGTGCTGAGATCACGCGACAGACATCGACAATCAAAGAGTACGCAGTCTCCATTCGCAATGACGTAGAACCGGGATATTCCAGAAATGAAGGATAGTAATGATAATTAATTATTGGATAGATGACTACGTATTGGTCGTTGGCTATTCTGTTCTTTAGATACTCCGCAATAAGCCAGTCATTTTTTAATTGGAGATGAGGCCCATGTTCTTTTGACTCTGCGCCTAATGGGATAACAACAATGGTAGTGTCATTGAGTAATGACTTTGCTTCAGTCCAGGGTTTGTTTTCTATGAGCGCAGCTTTATAATTTGATTTTTTCTGAGCGCTTACGGACAATAAGAAGCAGGCAAAGAATACAGTGAACAAAATCCTCATGTGTATGGATTGGTTTAGATGAAGATAGTAAAATCCCGCATCCCTCAGAAACCGGTAAGCCCGTGAGGCAATTGTTAAAATTTGTTAAAAATGAAAAATGAGGTAACCCTCTTAACGCACTGATCGTTGGGATCAGAAGTTTATCATGCCTATGGATAAGTCAAATCGCAAGCTTTTGATATGGACGGCAATCACGATTGTTTTGGCAGTGCTTCCGTGGATTGCGTTGAGTTTTGGGTGGATATGAAACTTCGTTGAAGGACAAATGCATTTCCCACAGATTTCACGGAATTTTAAGACTTCCGTGTACTCCGCGAAGATCTGCATGCATTCAATCCCCGGTAATCTGCGGGAAAATGTATTTTCATTTTATATAGAGCAGTATTCTTTAGCCTGAAAGGATACTGGAATCATGCCTATCTACAATTCAAGAAATGAATTTTACTTCTTTGCAAGGAATTCCATAACAGGCTTGAGTGTTTCCTCCGGAATCTCTTCCATAGGGATGTGGCCTGCCTGAGGGAAGATTACCAACGCTGAATTGGAAATAGATTTTTGAAAACGATAGGCGTGTTCGACTGGTATCCACTTATCTTTTTCACCCCAGATGATAAGAGTGGGAACTTTAATAAATTGAATGCTATCCTGAAGATTGGTTCCGGGTTTTCTGAATCGGTCCACTGTTGCTTTACGATTCCCTTCTCTCAAAACCAGTTTGTAAAACCTGTCGACGTCGGCTTCCTTGATTTTAGAAGGATCTCCATAAACTTGCTTCATGTTCACACTGACCAGAAATCGCGGCGTGATTCGAGTAAGAATATTTCCAATCAATTCCGAATTCAGCATTTTAAAAAGAAAGGGATCCGACCGCTTTTGATGTTTGGCCGTATCGGAAGTCTTGCGTCCATAACCTGCTGCGTCAATCAATACAAGCTTTTTAATACGATCGGGATGATGAAGTGCCATCTTCCAGGCAATATTTCCGCCCATTGAATTTCCAGCCACATAGAATGTATCAATGCGAAGTTGATTTGCTAATTCCATCACGAGTTCATCATAATAATCAGTAGAGTAGAGTCTTGACTGATTTGGTCCGGTCAATCCGTGCGCTGGCAGGTCCATTGAAACGGTTCGATATGATTTGCTTAATTCTTGTTCCCATGCATCCCAGGTGTGGAGCGATGCAAAGCTTCCATGAATGAGGAATATAGCTGGCCCTGATCCGCGTTGCCGTATATGCATTTTGGAATCAAGGATATCGATATAGGAAGATTCAGTTGTGAAATACACTGGCTCCAGATCTTTGACCGGGATATCCTGTTTATACCAAGCAGCCCCAAGAATCAGAACTAAGAGGATCAATCCTCCCAGGAAAAAAAGGGTATAACGCGATATTTTTCTTAGCATTTGCATAAATCAAACACCAATATCATTTCTTACAAACTGGCGATCAAATTATAGTAACTGAATTGTTGGAATAGGACGATGAATCATGCTGCCGAAAGATTCAAGCAAGAATGAGGAATTCCGAAAAGGTTTTGGCTTAGCCGTAAAAATTATTTCTTCTTTTTTACCGCTATTTTCTTTACTGCTTTTTTAGCGGCTATCTTTTTTACAGGTTTCTTGACTGTAGCGGGAGCAGTTGAACCTCCACCCAAGATCTGGTCAGCATGATTTTTTGTATCCACTTTCTCAATTACTTCATCGATAACGCCCTGCTCGTTGATGATGTATGTTACACGCTGTGTTCCCATGTACTTTCTTCCGTACATAGATTTCTCTATCCATGCTCCATATTTTGCATGCACAGATTTATCGACATCTGCCAAGAGGCGGAACGGAAGCTTCTCTTTTTCAATAAACTTTTTGTGCATCTTTTCATTATCAGAGCTGATTCCTAATACTTCGTATCCTGCTTTTTTAAGTGCAGTATAATTGTCGCGCAAGCTGCATGCTTCGGCTGTACAACCTGGTGTCATGTCTTTTGGATAGAAATACAAGACTACCTTTTTACCTTTAAGTCCTGATAGTGTTACTTCCTTTCCATCCTGATCGGTTGTTTTGAAATCGGGTGCTTTTGTTCCAACAGTAAGTGACATAAGAATTCAGTTTTTTTGTTTAAAAATACGTTCATTTCC
>JANYDR010000668.1 GCA_025363495.1 Cyclobacteriaceae bacterium
GAATTGCTTTACCTCCGTTATTTCGAAGTTGGCCACTGATACTGCCTCCGCCTTTAGGAGGTCTTCCTCCTCTGATGTTTCCTGTATAGTCAGCGCCTTGTTTGGTAAAGCCGGGGACTGAACCAAACTTCATTTTGCCAGAATAATTAACATAGTCTCTAAAGTAGCCCCGGATGCTTTTTCTTTTAATATTACCAGAATAATCTGCTCCCTGAGCGGAGATTCCACGGATGCTACTTCTCTTAATATTTCCTGAATAGTTTAGATGAGCTGTTGAAAACCCAGGTAAGTGACTTCTCTTAATTTTTCCGGAATAGTTTACGCCATCAGTTGAAAAACCCCTGATGCTACTCCTCTTAATTTTACCAGAATAATTTACTCCATCAGTAGAAAAACCACGTAACGAACTTCTCTTAATGTTTCCTGAATAGTTGATGCCCTGCCGCGAAAATCCACCACGTTGTGGAATGTTTCCAGAAAAACCTGCCGCCCTATAACTTCCATCTCCACCAATAAAAGGTTTCACCCCCCGCTTAACTTTTCCATTGAGATTATTTTGATAAACAAGTCCCGGAACAGAATTAAGCTGGGCTTGTTCTCCTCTTTTTGTTCCAGTTTGAAAGCCGCTGCCCTGAATACGTTGCCCTTCTCTACCCGTTGTAGAAATCGAAAGTTTTCTTGGAAAAAAGAATCTTCCAGCTACGTCCTTCCGACCCCTTGCAAGCCTTCGCAAACGCCATCCTGCTATGTCGCCTTTCCGCCAACGTTGACCTTTACCTGTTACAGAAGCATAGCCACTTCCTCCGATTTTGTTAATACGATCACCACCTGGTTTTCTCCCAAAGAATTTTATAGTGTCAGTTCCTATCAAACCGGGTGGCATTGTTTTAAAATTCCTGGTGCGCAACGGACCGCCGGTGATATCTCGAAGAAACGGCCGTTCTTTCTTGGAAAATTTTCCCCAGTATACATTCTTCTTCCCGCGTTTTATAAATAATCTGTCGGCATCGGACGGATATAAATCGCCTTGTGCACCTCCGGCCACAGAGGGGTGAGCGGATAGAGTTCGTATTAAACCCAGCTCATTGCGATTGGAAACAGGTTTTTCTTTTCTTTTTAGACTCTTCTTAGCGTAAGAAGCATAAGGTCCTTTTTTAGGATAGACGTTTCTTGTATAACCTGTCGTGCTTTGATTTTTTATTGGCTTCTTATCAAGCCCTCCAGTCCAGGCCCGCTCCTTATGTCGAGGTTGAGTCTGCCCAACTTTCTTGCCTTTAATGGTTCGACTGAATGATGGGGGCTTGTCATCCTTTGGTCGCTTCTTCATTCCATTTACGTAGGGTCCCTTTTGTGGATATACGTTGCTTCTAGCGGCATCATTTTTCCCAGGCCTTATTCGCTTAAGCCGATAACCAGACACATCCCCCCTCCATGCCTGTGTTCGGCTTTCTCGCGGTGATTGCGAAAATACTCTTCCTCGTGGTGGGGCCGCTCTTTCTGGTTTTTTGCTTCTATTTACATACGGTGATGTCTGGGGATATTTTGCATTCGCACGATTGGCAGAAGATTTATCCTTCGTCCGAAGCCTGCGATTAGCAATATCACGGGTGCTGGCTTTTCCTTTTTTACGTACGGACTTTACCTTAGTCTCTCTAACCTGACGCTGGTTCTTAACTGGCCTGTCGCCCTTGGTATTTTGGCCAAAAGCGGAAATTGAAAAAAAGAGTAACAGCACTGAAAATCCGACGAATTTCAGCATCGTTAAAAAGTTTTGTGCCGTATGGATCTTTTTTGCAGTCAAAAAATGAAATGAAAACAGGCTAAGATAGCTAAAAAACTAATTATGCTGGCTTCTTAAGCTTAAACGGTCCTTCCCATGTTTTCTTATAGAATAGAAGATTGTCAAGCGTCTGTCCATTCCTTTATTTATTAATATTTTAACAGTTCCTCAATTTTAACTTTCAATCTTCCCTGCGGCAAGAAATTTCTTTCCAGCGTTGGAGCAAAAGGAATTGGCGTATCCAAACTTGCCACGCGCATCACCGGGGCATCAAGATGCTCAAATAAATGTTCATTGATCCACGCTGAAATTTCTGCTCCAATGCCTCCTGTAACTGTATCTTCATGAAGGATCAATACCCGGTTTGTCTTCTTTACAGTTTGCTCAACAGATTCTTTATCCCAGGGTAACAACGTACGAAGATCAATTATGTCAGCATGAATATCTGGCAGCGTGCTCATGACCTCTTTTGCCCAATGTACACCCATACCATAAGTAATAATGGAAAGATCATTGCCTTCGCTTACCAATTTCGCTTTCCCCACTTCAATGGTATAATAATCATCAGGAATAAAATCCTTTATAGATCGGTAGAGAAGCTTATGTTCAAAATATAGATATGGATTAGGATCTTCAATAGCAGCACACAGTAATCCCTTAGCATCATATGGATTGGAAGGATAAACAATTTTCAAACCTGGTGTATGAAAGAACCACGCTTCATTGCTTTGTGAATGAAAAGGTCCGGCAGCAGTACCGGCGCCTGTAGGCATCCGAACAACGACATCTGCTTTCTGCCCCCACCGCCAATGGGACTTCGCAAGATTATTGACGATTTGATTAAATCCTTCCGTTACGAAATCAGCAAACTGCATTTCCACCATAGCCTTCATCCCTTTGATGGATAGTCCAAGACCAGCACCAATAATTGCCGATTCACAAATAGGTGTATTGCGAACACGTTCCTTACCAAATCTTTCCACAAAGCCATCGGTAATTTTAAACACGCCCCCATATTCTGCAATGTCCTGACCCATTAACACAAGATTACTGTTACGCTCCATACTTTGACGAAGTCCGTCGCTGATAGCGTCAATGAATCGTTTCTCTGTTTTATTTTCAGATTTGGGTTCTATTACTGCTTGTGAATACGAAGCGTAAACATCATTAATCTCCTGATTCGTATTTGCTTCAGGATGAGTTTCTTTGAACGCTTCTTCAAGACCCGCCTCAATTTCTTTTTTTATTTTCTTCCGAAGATCATCGGAGAATTTTTTATCAATGACTTTTTCCTCGATTAAATAAAGTTCGTAATTCTTTAATGGGTCTTTCTCTGCCCATTCATCCATCAGTTTTTTTGGAACGTATTTGGTACCCGATGCTTCTTCGTGACCACGCATGCGAAACGTCATACACTCAAGCAATACCGGCCGGGGTCCTTCGCGCAGACTATCGGAAATTGTTTTCACTGCATCATAGACTTCCAGAATGTTATTTCCATCTACTTGTACGCCCTCAATTCCATATCCGATTGCCTTATCGACAAAACTCTTGCAGCGAAACTGCTCGTTGCTTGGAGTGGAGAGTCCGTATCCATTATTTTCAATTAAAAATATAACAGGGAGGTCCCATACGGCAGCAACATTTATAGCTTCATGAAAATCACCTTCGCTGGTGCCACCATCCCCATTAAAAACCACTGTTACTTTCTTTTCCTTTTTTAGCTTTGATGCAAGTGCTATTCCATCGGCTACTCCGTTCTGCGGGCCGAGATGAGAAATCATTCCAACAATATGATGTTCATTGGTCCCAAAATGAAAAGAACGATCTCGTCCTTTGGTGTAGCCACTCATCGTGCCTTGCCATTGGGAAAAAAGATTTGAAAACGGAAGTTTACGACCCGTAAACACACCAAGATTCCGGTTCATAGGCAGGATGTATTCATCTTTTTCCAGCGCTTGCGTTACGCCTACGGAAATTGCTTCTTGTCCAATTCCGCTAAACCACTTGCTTATTTTGTTTTGCCGTAGAAGAATGAGCATCTTCTCCTCAATCAGGCGAGGCCAAAGTAACTCTTCATAGAGCTGCTTAAGAAGTGAATCAGAGTATTTTTTGCGGTTGAACTTCATAGTGAACAAAGATGATCACAAAATAAAGTTATTCTCTTAAAATTCAACCGGCTATTCTACAAACTTTGCCTTTAGCTCAGGCGTTGGGATCATACAAACGTCTTTCCTGCCAAATAGCTTGTATCGGTTTTTGGCAACAAGCTGATAAAAAAAATCCCGAATGAATTTTGGCAAGATTATAAATCCATAGAGCAACGGCCAGCCACCATTAAGTTGTCGAAGAATTTTTAAGACCGCAGTGGATTGAGAATACAATTGTTCATTCTCAACCAGCAGTACAGTTGAAAGATCATCCGTTGAATAATGATATTGTTTTAATAACTCCTGGACTTTCGGAGATTGCAGTGACCCAAATTGAAATTTATTTTGCTTATCGCGAAGGATAAGGAAATTAACAAAACCATTGCAGAGGTTACATACTCCATCAAAAAGTATAATTGATTTTTCCGCCATGCTACTTCGGTTTTTTGTAAAGAGGCACGGTGCTGCATGGTTCTCCATACAGAATGCTTGCTGCCAGTGGTCTCAATCGTGTCGCTGCTTCTACATAAGCTGATTCAGGTACATGCACATCACTACATCCCTTTATAACCACTTTGGCATCTTTAAATTTCTCCCAATCCACCTGATCAAGAACCTCCCTAAAGAGTTGAGATATTAATACCTGACGATTACCAAAGACAATTTTGCGGGCAAAGGGCTGCAAAGCAATCCCCAATAACATATAGGCCCACGTCGGAATTACAGCATCCTCTGAGCAAAACACAGCCACATTTTTCTGTTCGTAT
>JANYDR010000621.1 GCA_025363495.1 Cyclobacteriaceae bacterium
GGATTTTGTAAAAGATATTGTTTATCAGCATCTGTAGCATTTGATTTTAGGATTTTGTCCTTGGTAGAAATATCTTTTTTCTGACCTTTTGGATTAAAGTTGGTGCTCAATGCAAGATTAGCGCTCGTGATCCTTCCCCACATTCCGCTTTGACTGATAATCTTGTAGTCATTCTGACCTGTACTTCCATATGTAATGGGCTTGACATCGCCCCATGTATAACTGCTTAACCGGATTTCCCTGCTGGAATCTCCCTTTTCGTATTTTGAGATTGTAACATATTTATAAGGATCGAGTGAACCACTTAAATTTACATTCAACTTATCATTTAATACATTTGTGTTGGCAGCTAAACTAAACGGTGCGAGTTTGAACGAATCTGCGGCAAAATTGTAGGCGCTGTTAATAGAAAGTGTATTGAATAACGAAACCTTTTTCGATACAGAATCTCCCTTGCTTTTAACTTTCATCTCAAGGGTGTTGTTAACTCCAAAGCTCATCGATGCACTCTGACCCAATCGGGAAGATCCATATACAAATCCTTCATGAACAGATTTATAGAGTGGGTAAGTTTGATCTGCAAGTTTGATCTGCTGGTAATAACCATAATTTGCCTTACCAAAGTCAGGTGAATAGCTGAAGCCTACACTTGGATTAATAATATGACGAATAGCTTGTATACCGGATTCTCGCTTAAAAAAATAGCTTCCATAGATACGTGTAGTCAAACTTACGCTCGTTGAATAATTGCTGACTCGATTGAATCCCCTTACAGTATCCTTAACGACGGCTGTCTTACCATCGGCAGATGTAGTCCAGTCCAGCTTATTGAAATACCATAATTCATCGTATTGAAAACTTGGACTTACGGTGAAGTAGTTTAATATCTTAAAGGAGGTGGCAAGAGGAATGCTATGGCGCACGCCATTTTTTGCGTCCTTGAAAAATGTCGGTAGATTTTTAAAACTGAACGGGGCGATGCTATCATGCGTGATCTGTTTACCAGAAAGGTCTTTATAATTTCTTGTCCCAAGATTGTTTGTGATCTGGTTGGTGGCGGTCATGGTGTATCTCATAGAAAAATTCTGGAAGATCATTCCATCAGATACTTTTTTAAAGGGATAAAGGTTATTGACGTTAAAGCTCAGGTCTGGCAGAGGCATATCCACCTGCTTGGTAGTAAGGTCCTGATTGATCCTATAGTTGATACCAAAACTGAAAAGACCCCCAAATGTCTTGGAGTATGAAATGTTGGAACTTAGTTTGCGACTCGTATTGTCAAGCCTCGTAATGGTAGGATTGGTATTGAGTGGTATAAAATTGCTATTGTTATAAGTTGCAGTGGCAGCATTTACTGAAGCAGAAAAACGTCCGGAGCCCCTTGTCTGTGGAGAGTGACTCCAGGTGATCCTGAAATCTTTTACAGTATTTTTATCTTCTATTTTTGTCGAAAGTTTGTTGTTGGTAAAACTGAAGTTGAAGTTACCACCATATTGATAGCGCTTGCTGTAGTTTGAGTTTAAGTAAATAGCCGATGAACCTTTCGAATAGGCGTCTCCGGTAAGCTGAAGCTTGAAATATTCGTTAATATCAAAAAAGTATCCTCCATTGCGAACAAAAAATCCCCGATTATTTTCTTCTCCGTAGGCAGGAACAATTATTCCCGATGCACTTTTTCTTGGAGAAGGGAACATGCCAAAGGCAAACCCTATTGGTAGTGGTACTGAATTGACTTCCATGTGAAATGGACCCAGTACAATCTTATCTCCAGGGATCGCTTTAGCTTTTGAGGCGATGATTTGATAATGGGGATGCACCAGATTACAGGTGGTATATGCATTTCGTAATGTAAGGAGTTCATTCTTTGAATTCTTAAACACGGCTTCACCATGAAGAAATCCGTCTCCCTGCGTAGTGACAACTTCAGAGATAAGTGCCTTCTTTGTTTTAAAATTATAGACAATATCTCTGGTCTCATATTTCTCACCTCCATTGATAAAAATCGGATACCCCACTCGTCTTCCCAGTGAATCCAACACACCGTTGGCGGTGATGGTTGACTTTGTATAATCTATGGTGATCTCTTCTGCCATTAACTCAATCAAGCCATATTTGATTCTGGCATCACCATAGAGATGAACAATTTTCTTATCCAAACTGGAGTTAAGAGAGTCCCGTGCGCTGTACTTAATAGTTGTTTCAATATCCCCCTTCTGAACCTGGGCAAGGGAATCACGTTTAGTCCGTAAAGAATCTGATTTTAACGTATCTGATTTTAGAGTGAGAGTGTCAGAAGGCTGCGGCTGTTTTTTAGCTGGGAGATCGCCAATGGGGGCCTTTACGGGTTTTTCTACCTGACCAAACGAGCTAAAGGCTGATAAAAAGAATAAAAAAATAATGAGCAGTCGCACCGTTAAGTCAGGAAAGGGGTCGTTCAAAAATTTAACTTTTAGCGAAAAATTCACGATTTTGTGCGAATTTATGTCAATTACCTCATATCACTGCACTTGTGAACATTCCAACTAAGGTCTTTTTGTTAGCAATAACCTTGCTAAACTCTTCCGCAATGACCGAACGTGCCGATAATGTTGTAGACACGGTTGTAATCGACGCCGGCCATGGGGGCAAAGATCCCGGCACAAGAGGAGTTTCTTTAAAGGAAAAGGACGTGGCTCTAAAGATTGCTTTGAAGGTTGGAAGCTACATTGAAAAGAATATTCCAGGAGTAAAAGTGGTCTATACACGCAAGGATGATCGGTATATCGCCCTGGACGAGCGGGCAGCGATTGCAAACAAAAACAAGGCAGACCTTTTCATTTGCATCCATGCAAATGCAGTATCAAAACCAGAGATATATGGAACAGAAACGTATGTAATGGGTCTTCATAAATCTGTTGGAAATTTGGATGTTGCAAAGCGCGAAAACTCGGTAATTCTTCTTGATGATAACTATGAGGAACGTTATGAAGGGTTTGACCCAAACAGTCCTGAGTCAAATATTTTATTTTCGATTGCGCAGGGGGCTTTTCAGGAGAGCAGTCTTAAGTTTGCGGAAAAAGTTGAAACCGAATTCAAAGGCCGCCTTGGCAGAAGAAGCCATGGGGTAAAGCAGGCCGGGTTTTGGGTGTTGTGGCGCACGGCAATGCCAAGTGTATTGATTGAAGTTGGTTTTTTGACAAATCAAAAGGAGGAGAAATTTTTAGCAGACGATGCCGGACAAAACCTGATAGCTTCTGGAATTTACAGGGCCTTTAAGGATTATAAAACACAAGTAGAATCTATAAATTAATATTCGTGAGAAATAAAGAATGGATGGTAGGGATTTTCGCAACAGTCACAATCGTACTGTTGTATTTTGGATTTAATTTTTTGAAGGGCACTGATTTTTTTTCGTCCTCAACTAAGTATTATGTGATTTATGATAATGTTGATGATCTCGCAGTATCCAATCCAGTAATGGTAAGTGGATTTTCGGTGGGACGCGTTAGCAAGATCAAAATCATGCAAAATAAGCTCCACAGTGTGCTGGTTGAAATTGACATCGATTCAGATATCAAACTCGGAGATTCTACTAAAGCTATTCTTGATAGTAAGCTTTTGGGAGGAAAATATGTAATCTTATCGATAGGTCCCGTCACGACCCCACTTGAGCCGAAGGATACACTTCTGTCCGAGGTGGCCAAAGGGATGTTCGATGTGCTTACTGAAACCGCAGAACCGGTAGCGAGTAATTTGCAAACAACCTTGAGAAAATTTAATGCCGCTATCGAAGGCCTTACAAAAAATTCACAACGTCTCGATTCAATTTTTGCGGGTTTGCAAAAAACTCCAGGCTTATTAAATATGACATTGAGCAACGCCAATGGAAAGATCAATTCTCTTTCAGATGGTTTTAATAATGTTACCGCCAATCTGAATGCTACTCTTGCAGACTTAAGACCTACCTTGAAAAATTTCGCGGTGTTGTCTGATTCCTTGAAGCAGATGCAGCTAAATAAAACAATTGCCAAGACTCAGCAATCATTAACAAACCTGAATGAAATTCTTCTCAAATTGAAGAAAGGCGATAATACTGCCAGCAAGCTAATGACTGAGGATTCACTTTATATGAATTTGAACAGACTGTTGATCCGGATGGATAGTCTTGTAAGCCACCTCAATAACTACCCGAAACATTTCACATCACCGCTCGGTAAGAGCCGTAGGAAAGTGATACGTGATCTTAAGCGTGATGAGGAGAAGAGAAAAGCAGCGGAGGCTCAAAAGGCTGCTTCGAAGAAATAGTGATATAAACCCTGCTCATGGATTTGGAATTCAATAGGAACGAAGATCTTTTTAAACAACTATGTTTTCTGCTGGAAGCACGGCAGAAAAAACTTCGGTTAGGTGGCGGTGAAAAAAAAATAGAAGAACAGCATCAGAAGGGAAAGCTCACTGCGCGTGAGCGAATTGAATACCTAATAGATAAAGGGTCAGAGTTTTTGGAAATAGGCCTTGTGGCAGGAGAGGGCATGTATAAAGAGCAGGGTGGATGTCCTGGAGGAGGCGTGGTAACAGGAATTGCCAGGGTCAAGGGAAGACTTTGTATGATCGTTGCAAACGATGCTACCGTTAAGGCAGGTGCATGGTTTCCAATCACCGCAAAGAAGAATTTACGCGCTCAGGAAGTCGCTATGGAGAATTACTTGCCGGTAATTTATCTGGTAGATAGCGCTGGTGTTTTTCTGCCAATGCAGGATGAAATTTTTCCCGACAAAGAACATTTCGGTCGCCAGTTTCGGAACAATGCGAAAATGTCTTCAATGGGAATCGTTCAGATTGCAGCGATCATGGGAAGTTGCGTGGCGGGTGGTGCATACCTTCCGATCATGTCAGATGAAGCAATGATTGTAGACAAGACCGGTTCGATATTTTTAGCGGGCTCTTATCTGGTAAAGGCTGCAATAGGTGAAGACATTGATAATGAAACACTCGGAGGTGCCACTACGCATTGTGAAATCTCCGGTGTTACAGATAATAAATTTCCCAATGATCAGGCATGTCTCGATTATATCCGAAGCATTATGGATAAAGTCGGGAAGAATACAGAAACGGGGTTTGACAGGATAAAATCAAAAGCGCCAAAAGAAAAAGAAGAAGATATCTATGGGCTTTTTCCAGCCGACCGTTCAAAGCCTTATGATACTTTGGATATCATTAAAAGGCTCGTTGATGATTCTGAATTCGATGAATATAAAGCCTTGTATGGAAAAACCATACTCTGTGGTTATGGTCGGATCGACGGATGGGCTGTGGGCATCGTGGCTAATCAGCGCAAGATCGTCAAAACCAAAAAGGGCGAAATGCAAATGGGTGGAGTAATTTATTCTGACTCCGCAGATAAGGCTGCACGGTTCATCATGAATTGTAACCAGAGAAAAATCCC
>JANYDR010000622.1 GCA_025363495.1 Cyclobacteriaceae bacterium
CGCAATCTCCATCGCGAAAGGAGCAACGACAAGACCGAGTCCCTGATCACCATCCACTACGGCTGTGCTGGGCGACTCGTGAACGATGCGCAGGTTAGGTGTACTATTGATTCGTTTTGCTTCCCAAAGTCGAATGTATCCACTCAATCGCGCCAAACCGTGTGAATCAATTCCGCGAAGGTCCGCACGAAGCAAAACATCAGTTGCCTGTTTTGCCTCATTAGGAGGACAACCGATTTTTATAAAGATAGCGTGAGCAAACTGCCAGAGCCGGTCGTAGTTAAAGAGTGGTTCTTTCATATTGTAAAAGTAAGGAAGTTGAATTAATAGACGTTGTCTAATTAAGCTCAGCTAATCCTCCTTAATACTTTAAAATGTCATTTAAAGTTTTCACTGCAAGGTTAAGTTCTTCCGGTTCTATACTTCCGACTTTTCTTACCAGTCTGTCTTTGGAGACTGAGCGGATGTGAAATACCAGCATTTCAGATTCTTCTTTAAATCCGTTTGTTTTACCTGGCGAGACGACCGGATTACCTTTGTATTTTTTTATTTTGGTAGTAAGAGGGATCACAATTACGGTGGTGAGATGCTGATTCAGGAGATCGCCACTTATAATCACTACCGGGCGAAGGCCGGCTTGTTCTCTTCCTTTTGCAGGATTCAAGTCAGCATACCAAATCTCACCCTGTTTCATTTCTCGAGTTGCTTTAAATAATCTGCCATGCCCTCCTCGGCCATTAACATGATGTCTTTGTCATCTGAAGCTTGTTTGTATGATTTGATGTATTCGACTTTTTCCAGATGCTCTATGTAAAGGCGTAGGGCTGTCTCGATCAGTTTGTTTTTTGGTACTGACAAGGCTTTAGCCTTTTCATCTAACTGTTGAAGCAAATGATCGGATAGCGTGCTGGTGAAGGTTGCCATATTTGTCCTAAAATTGGGTTATTTTATAATTTACAAATATAAATCATATTTACAAATCATAAAATTATTACAAAAAAGGGAAACTGTGAAAGCTGGGCTCAATGCTCAGATCAGGTATCATTACATCTGAAATCCTTGAGATTATTTATTGAGATTCTGTTTCTGAAAGTTATTTCTATTTTTATGTGTGACCTACAAAGCCTCTGGAATTTTCCTTTTATTGATAGTGCCTTACCTCTCATCAGCACAAGTCATTAACACTGCCACTATGGATACGGTGGCAACAACCATCATTGGTCACGTTGGTATTGGTGGCTATGTAGATTCTTATTACGGTTATAATTTCAATAAGCCCGCTGATGGCGTTAACCCTTACTTTGTTTCGTCGGCACGGCATAATGAGATGACCATTAATCTGGCCTATGTCGATGTTCGATATCGTTCAAAATATATGCGCGCAAGATTTGTTCCCGGTTTTGGAACGTATATGGATGCAAATTACAAGAACGAGCCGGGGTCGTTGAAGAATATGGTTGAGGCGAATGTGGGTGTTCTGATTTCAGAAAAGAGAAAAATATGGATCGATGTTGGTGTATTAGGATCTCCTTACACCAACGAAAGTGCCATTTCTAAAGATCATTTGATGTATACCCGTTCGTTTGCGCCGGAAAATGTTCCCTACTACGTCACTGGTATAAAACTTTCAGTTCCGTTGTCGCAAAAATGGAATGCGTATTTCTACTTGTTGAATGGATGGCAAGTGATACAGGATAATAATCAGGGCAAGTCTATAGGTACTCAACTTGAATATAGACCGAATAAAACGATGTTGTTTAACTGGAATACTTATGTTGGGGATGAGCGATCGGCTCAGCGGCCTGATTTGAGAACGCGATATTTCAATGATTTTTTCTGGATCTATAATTCCGGAGGAAAATTTTCTGCTACCTCCAGCTATTATTTTGGATATCAACAGAAGAATGGAGCACCCACTTCATCCTGGTGGCAGGCTAATTTTATTGGAAGCTATGCTTTTACTGAAACAATTTCACTTTCGGGAAGAATTGAACACTTTGATGATAACGGAGCTCTTTATGAAACCGCGATTACAGGAATTCCTGGCTTTCGTGCTTCTAGCGTCGGAGCGTGTGCTAACTTTAAGTTGCATCGACTTGCATTGCTTAGATTTGAGGCAAGGAGATTTTTCTCGGTTGATAATGTATACCTGGATCAAAATCAGAATCCAACAAATGGATCAACGTTGCTTGTTGGGAGTTTGACAGCTTGGTTTTAATATATATATTTTACCACGAAGGCACGAAATCACTAAGAAGTCACAACAAATTTTAGCCTAGTGCCTTCTTAGTGTTTCGTGTCTTCGTGGTTATGATCTTATAATACTGATCGTGCCGTTAAGAAAAATCATGATCGAGCACTCCTTCTTTTAATGAATATGTCGACACTCTGATTTTTGTAAAGAGATATTTTTTTATCAGATAATTAACGAGACAACTTCCAACAACAATCATATCAACCCGCATTTCAATCATTCCAGGAATTTGCATACGCTCATGCCGATTCTTGGATAGCAACTTGCTATGAATTTCAAAGAAATTCTCAATAGTGAGAGGTGTTTCTCCTGCGTCACGTAAAATTTGGATCCCATATTTGTTGCAATAAATTTCGCTCAATGTATCGAATGTGCCGGACGACCCCACCAGGGTAATTGGGTTGAATTTTTGAATAGCAATCTGCAGAGGTGCTAAGTATTTCTCAAAATGAGCAACCAATTGAACAACCTCCTCTTCAGGCATTGGATCATGCTTGTGATATAGTTCCAGCATTCGCTGGGCTCCAATCTCAAAACTTTGCTTCCAGAATATCTGATCACGGTCTCCAATAATAAACTCAACGCTTCCGCCACCGATATCCACGATGAGGGATTTTTCGGTTCCAAGATCCATGGCTGATCTAACACCATAGTAGATGTATTCAGCCTCTTGTTGACCAGAGATTAATTTTATTTCAATGCCGGTCTCTGATTTTATCTTTTGGATGACTTCTTTTCCGTTCGTTGCATTTCGCAAGGCACTGGTGCCCAGCGCTTGTACTCTGGTTACGCTCCATTCATCTATTGTCTTTTTAAAATACCGGATGCCGTTTACGGCCCTTAGCAAACCCTCCTCTGTAATTATTCCTTGATTAATGCCACCAACTCCAATTTTTACGGCCTGCTTCTCGCGGTGGAGAATGGTTGATTTGCCTTCGTTAAGCACAGCGATGAGCAAATGAAAGGTGTTGGTGCCTAAATCAATTACCGCAATTCTTTCCTCCATTTTGTTGTACGGGTGAGGTAGATTTCTTCAAATAGCAAGTTAGTATATCGGTACAAACAATAATATATTTGAATTTCAACAGCGTACAGAATGAGTCAATCCAAAGGCCCTGGCAAAGAGAAATTTGAAGAACTTGACCGCAAAAATCGCGAAGCATTGTTGGGCGGAGGGGAAAAACGCATTGAACAACAGCATGCGAAGGGTAAGTTGACAGCGCGTGAGCGTGTCCACTTACTGTTAGATGAAGGTTCATTTGAGGAGATGGGAAAATTCGTGATGCATCGAAGTAAAGATTTTGGACTTGACAAAGAATATTATCTCGGAGATGGAGTAGTAACAGGCTACGGGACCATAGACGGGCGACTTGTGTATGTATTCTCGCAGGACTTTACTGTATTTGGCGGATCACTTTCTGAAACACACGCTGAAAAGATTGTAAAAATCATGGACCTCGCCATGAAGAATGGTGCGCCGGTAATTGGTTTAAACGATTCCGGTGGTGCACGCATCCAGGAAGGCGTAGTATCATTGGGTGGCTACGCAGATATTTTTTATCGCAATGTGATGGCTTCTGGTGTTGTGCCTCAACTTTCAGCGATCATGGGACCTTGTGCAGGGGGTGCTGTGTACTCACCGGCAATGACAGATTTTATTTTTATGGTGGAAAATACTTCGTTCATGTTTGTTACCGGTCCTAACGTTGTAAAAACGGTAACACATGAAAATGTAACCGCTGAAGAACTTGGAGGAGCCTCTGCGCATAGTACAAAGAGTGGTGTTACACATTTTTCGTGCGCGAATGAGGCTGAGTGCATTGCTCAGATGAAGAAATTATTCAGCTATGTTCCTCAGAATTGTGAGGATACGACACCAAGACTTCCCTATACTCCGGGCAATGAAAGACGCCCTATACTAAACGATATCATTCCTGCCAATCCGAACCAGCCTTACGATATGCGTGAGGTGATCAATGGGGTCGTGGACGAAGGAAGTTTTTTTGAAGTGCATAAAAATTTTGCGGAGAATATAGTTGTTGGTTTTGCGCGATTGGCGGGAAGAAGCATTGGCATTGTTGGAAATCAACCAGCTTCGTTGGCTGGCGTGCTTGACATTGATTCAAGTATCAAAGCTGCACGATTTGTTCGCTTTTGTGACAGCTTCAATATTCCGTTGCTTGTATTGGAAGATGTACCGGGCTTCCTTCCGGGAACGGATCAGGAGTGGAATGGAATTATTGTTAACGGCGCAAAGTTGTTATATGCCTTTTCGGAAGCAACCGTACCTCGCGTAACCGTTATCACGCGTAAAGCGTATGGCGGGGCTTATGATGTCATGAATTCCAAGCACATTGGGGCTGACATGAACTATGCCTGGCCGACAGCCGAGATTGCAGTAATGGGAGCAAAAGGAGCAGCTGAAATTATCTTTAAGAAAGAGATATCAGAAGCATCCGATCGCGAAGCTAAGCTTGCAGAGAAAGTAGAAGAGTATACAAAGAAGTTTGCGAATCCTTATAAAGCAGCGCACCGGGGTTATGTAGATGAAGTGATTTATCCGGATCAGACACGTGAGAAATTAATCAGGGCGTTTCAGATGTTGGAGAATAAGGTGGCGGTGTTGCCGAAAAAGAAACACGGGAATATCCCACTATAAGTTTATTGTGCAAAGTGAAGAGTCTTGAGTGAATTTCATTTTAACACGGGTTCTATTCGCAAGAACAAATACGGAACGACTTTGCTTATCATTAAATGGTTTTAAGATACTCTTCTGGGCTAATAATAGGTAATGACGACTTGCCCAATTTCTGCAATTGACTGTCACGTGATATAAATACATCCAATTTATGATGAATCGCCGTGTAATATTGAATCGCGTCTTCAATGTCATTGAATTTGGATTGGAGAGCGTCAATTATAGTTTCATGATTGGTTTCCAATACTTGGACATCATCTAGCAAAGTTAATACCAGTTCCTTTGCCTTGATTGATCCGTATCCTTTGGTAAGCCAATACCCAATAATGTGTACAATAGATGATGAGGTATGGAGTGTTAACCGACCTTGTATTGCTTCTTTCATTATTTGTTTTGCCAGATCATAACCTTCTCGTTTTAGTGTTAGATCAAGAAGAATATTTGCATCTAGAAATACTTTAGAAGCC
>JANYDR010000687.1 GCA_025363495.1 Cyclobacteriaceae bacterium
CTTTCAATAGAGCCACAAGACCGCAAAAGTAGCCTATTTCCGACATTTACACACCATCAGCCAGCCGACAAACGAGGACTTAGTAGATGGAAATAACAAGAAAAAAGTTGCTTAATAGAATCACCTACTTATAGGGATTCCTGGGGCATGGGATATCGTAGAAAGTACGGGTAATTGTGATTCCCAGAAAATAATATGTATCGTAATCAAATTTATTGCCGTATTGATAGTTTTTTGCGGAAAGGTCTCCGTCAGAGACATTATCGAGGTAATCAAAAAAGGTCTTCCTCACTCCAAATTCAAGGGACAGGTAATACTTGGGATTGAGGACATACTTTACCCCCCCTCCAAAAGGAATTGCCATCTGAACGTTACTGTATTCCGCAGTCTTATTGGGAACTCCTGAAATGTCAAATAAGGCCAGTCCCGCAAAAAGGTAGGGAGTGAATCTAAGTTTGTGGCGTGCATCCCGCCAGTCGAGAAAGTGATATTCGTAAACGCCGGATATTTCAGACAAAAAGATATCGAAAGAGGCATTGCGCTTTACAGCAAAGGCATCGATTGGAGCACTTTTATCGCTTGCGCTGAGCTTGCCGGCGGTAAGAGAAGCCCTAAAACTGACAACTTTGCTTATGTTGGCCCTGTAAAATAATGTAGCTGCAGGTTGAGAGAATGCGAAATTATAAGACCGGACCAAATCTCCGGTGTAATTAAATGTGCCAAGGCCAAATCCGACTTCCGAACGCTGACTAATCTGCGCGATCCCTGTCGTGATTGTAAATGTAACAAGAAGGCCAACGGAAAGACTGGAAAGTTTCCCCAGCAATGTCATCTGAATTTGGCGCGATGGTAAGACGGACTGATAACGTACGAAAGCTTAATACTTGTTACCATGTAGATATCATTTTGATTCTTACCACCCCTTTTGTTAGTGACATATTCACTGCCATACCCTGCCTGAACATTTACTCCCGGTATTCCTGAAGGTGTAGGATTAGTTGGATTTCCTACGATTTCATTCGTGCGATAAGACATTGCCTGAGCTAGTGGGCTGCTCAATTTTGTAAGATCAACATAGTTGGCACTTACATCATCCAGGTAATCTGTGAACGTATATCGGAACCCAATATCTGCAGAAAGGTCCCATACTTCATTGATTCGAAATCTTGCGCCTAGGCCAAAAGGTATTGCTACCTGAGCAAGAGAATACGGTTTGATCCCATAATTGGCATCCGTTGGTGAAAGTTTTGCATACTGACCTTCGGTTCCAAGCGGTTGGAGGTCTACCCATTTTCCAGCCTCTGCCAATGGATTCCCTTGCAGGTCCTTAGCTGGCGCTATTGCTTGCGGATTGTGCAAAAATCCTGCAATTCCAATATAAACATACGGAGTCCATTTAGCACGGCTCATGTACGTTCCCTGATTTTCAAATAAGTCAATAACAGCTACTACTGAAAGCTCTTTGATCTGATTTCTAAATGATAGATTACGCTCGTAGCGATATACTCCGTTACTCGCATCCGTCTTTTTGGCTGATTCTGCATCAGAACCTTTCAGAGTACCAAAAAGGAATTGTCCTTGCAAGGAAAATCGAGGACCCATTCTTCGGGTAAATGAAAGTCCTATGCCTGGTTTTGTAAATGAAATGTCGGTACTCAATTTTCCAGGTGAAGGAGATAGATCACCATAATAATTCATCGCATTGAGTGATATCCCAATCGAATTGTAAATCTTTTGCCTTCCAAAGCCAGATTTTCCGCCTCGATAATTGCCCATTTTCTTATTGCTTTTCTTGATTCCCTTGCGGTTGAACTGGGCACTACTTTCCTTCACGCCAATTAAAAGCAGTAAACAAATCAGCACAAAACTTAACTTTCTCATACAGAGAGGCTTTTTCACGAATGGCAAATGTATGAATAAATACTCTTTCCCACAGTATTGATACTTTGGAACACTGTTTAGTAATCGGCAAACACTTGTTTGGTTAGTTCCTGATATCTAAACCCCAATTGAGTTTTTGGCGAAGTGTCTTGAAATAATGCTGCCCTGGAAGCTGAATAATATGCGCTTTGAAGCGCTCTTTTTTGATTTTGAGCTTCACTCGCTCATCCACCGTTTCAAAGCGCGAATCAAGAGAAACGAGAAATTTTTTACTTCGTCCTTCTATTCTAAATGTCAGCTCCGACTGATCCGAGACTACGATTGGACGGGCTGTCAGGTTATGAGGACTTACCGGAGTAACAACAAAACTTTCGGTTTCAGGAAATACCAACGGACCGCCACAACTGAGTGAATAACCGGTGGATCCGGTCGGAGTTGAAATAATCACACCGTCGGCCCAATAAGAATTAAGCAACTCACCATCAACCGAAACATGAACCGTGATCATTGAAGAAGTGTCTTTCTTCATAATCGTGAAATCATTCAATGCAAAGTTTATTCCTTCAAATAATTTAGGTTCTGATATCAACGACAACATAACACGTTCATCAACTCTGTATTTTTTACTGAACACATTGTCGAGCGCCATCTCCATTTCATCACGACTAAGTGTAGCGAGAAATCCGAGACGACCGGTATTAACACCAAGAATAGGTGTTTCGCATTTACCAATATATGTAACTGATTCCAGCAACGTTCCATCTCCACCTACTGAAAGAAAAAAATCAAGATTCTTAAGATTGTCTCCATGCTCAAACACTTTCATCTTAAAATCCTGATGTGATTTAAACTGTTTATGAAACTTGGAGGAAACAAAAATGTCTGCCTTATATCGTGTCAGCCAGGTAAGGATCTGCTCGATGAAGAGGGGTGACTTCTGCTGAAAATCCTTTCCATGTATTCCAACGCGCATATCTTAAAGAGAGTTGAAAGTTGAAAGCTGAAGGTTGAAAGTTGTTGACTGATTTAATTGAAAACTATCTCCAACAAAAGATAATTCTTGATGAATCTGTTGATAAAGTTGTCTGGAGTTCCTGTTTTTCATTTATTAAGACAAGCGAATTACAATCAATCTATTGAAAATGTTTTAGCCGAATGACTTCATCCTGACGCAAAAATCTCCAGTGGCCTCGTGGCAAATCTTTTTTGTCAAGAGTCGCATAGACTGAACGATCCAGCCTCACAACTTCATAACCAAGCGTTTCAAATATTCTTCTTATTACGCGGTTCCATCCAATATGGATTTCAAGTCCTACAACTTTTCCATCGTCACCTACCAATGCTATGTCATCTACCATTGCCTTGCCTTCTTCAAGTCTAACACCGTCTACGATCTTTTGAAAATCATTTTTTGTTAAAGGCTTATCAAGTTCTGCTCTGTAAATTTTCTTTACGTTATGTTTCGGATGAGACAATTTTTCTGTCAATTCCCCGTCATTCGTAAGAAGTAAAAGCCCGGAAGTGTTGCGGTCCAATCTTCCCACAGGATAAACACGTTCTTTACAGGCACCGTTAATCAAATGCATCACAGTATTGCGCTCCTGCGGATCATCAGTGGTAGTGATAAATCCTTTCGGTTTATTCAATAAAATATAAACAGGCTTTTCGGCTTTTAGTCGTTTCCCATCATGACGAACATCGTCTGTCCGTTTTACTTTATAACCTAATTCAGTGACAGATTTTCCGTTTACTGTTATAAGACCCATCGTAATCATATCATCTGCTTCCCTGCGTGAGCAAATTCCACTGTTGGAAATGAATCTGTTCAAGCGAATCAGCTCTTCACCTTGTAACAATGACTCCTCTTTTTCAAATGGTCGATCGGTGCGCGGCCTGGCTGTTCTTTTTTCTATAACTGGTTTTTTATCTGTTGACTTCGGAGAGTTTGCCTTTTCTTCGTCAAATTTTTTCTTTGTGAAGTCCTTACCTGAATTTCCAAAAGCTTTGTTTCTATCAGAAAATTGAGGTGAATCTTTGCGCGAGCTCCTGCTGTTTTGATCTTCCCTTGAAAATGACTTGGGCTTTCTTTCAGCAAATTCCTTTGGCCCCTTCTCAGGGTCAAACGGGCGGGGACTGGAGTCTTTATTTTTGAAATCTCTTTTAACGAAAGGCTTACCCTTATCGCCGAAAGATTTAAAAGGAGGTTTGCGATCAGATTTAAAATCTGAATTTCCTCGTGGTCCTTTTGGTGAATCAAATGAACGTGAGGAAGAACTATCGCGATCATCTTTGAAATCTCTTTTTACAAATGGTTTACCTTTTTCGCCAAACGATTTGAATGGAGGCTTACGATCAGAAAATTCACGCGGGCCTTTAGCTGAATTTGACGAATGAGATGATGAATCGTTATCTTTAAAATCTCTCTTTACAAAAGGTTTACCTTTTCCTCCAAATGATTTAAATGGAGACTTCGAGAAACCTTTCTTTTTGAAGTCGCTTTTTTCAGACGAGTCTGTTTTCTCCCGTGAGTTTTTTTTGAACTTCTCAGACCGGTTGGCCGTGGGGCCCGATGTAGTACGGAATCGACTTTTTTGCGCCATGATTAATACAAGTTAGGCACAATCGGCCTTGAAAGGAAATGGTGATAAAGGAAACGGTCTACTGGTTTTCGGTGCTATCACCGATGGAGTTGACCTCCTGCGAGAAATCTTTAGGAGTCGGCAATTCGTTGAGTTCACTGATACCAAAGTATTCCATAAACTTTGGGCTAGTACCATAAATTAAAGGACGGCCTACACCATCACCTTTACCCTGGATTTCAATGAGTCCTTTTTCGAGTAACTTTTGTACGGCATAATCACAATTTACACCGCGAATAGTTTCTACTTCCGTTTTGGAAACGGGTTGTTTGTAAGCAATGATCGAAAGTGTTTCCATGGCTGAGGTGGAAAGTCTTTTTTTCGATTGCTGCTTCAGCATGATACCGATACTTGCCTGATAGGCAGGCTTTGTTAAAAACTGATACCCACCGCCAGCTTTATTTAATTGAAAAGAAGAATCTTCGTGCTCAAACTTATCGATCAATCTTTGAATGGCTCCGGTAATATCTTCTTCCGGAACATCTGCATTGAACATTTCTGAAAGGCACGATTTTAATTCGGCAAGCTTAATGGGCGACGGTGAACAGAATATAAGCGCCTCTATGTGGTTTTGTAAAAAGTCCAATGCGTGTTTGTTACTGGTATGATTTATTGATGCATTAATCGTGCTGCATCATCTTAGCTTCAATTGATTGTGTTGTATGAGGCACAGCTATCAATCGCTCCTTTGGTATTAATTTTCCGGTAACGGTGCATATACCATACGTTCTATTTTTGATACGCACCAATGCATTTTCAAGATTGGTGATATATTTCAATTGACGGGCTGCCAGCTGACTAAGGTTTTCTTTCTCGGCCGTCTCGGCACCATCTTCCAATACCTTTGTATTACCACCCGATGTGCTGTCAGTACCAGCATCATTATTGCGATTCAGAGTTTCCTTAAGAATACGAAACTCTTCTTTTGATTTTTCAAGCTTACTCTTTATAAGTGTTTCAAATTCTATAAGCTCATCATCGCTGTAACGTGTCTTATCATCTTGTGCCGCGGACTTTGGCTGTTTATGTGCAATGGGACGCTGCGTCAAAGCAGGAAAATTAATCAAATTGTGCTGAGGCTTTGCCGTTGACGTTACCTGCTTTATTTCAGTTTTTGGTGTTGTACTTTTCTTTGCCACTGCTTCTTTCTTTACCACAACAGGTTTAATTACTTCTTTTTTCACAACGGCCTTCTTAACAGGCTTTGCCAGAATTTTTTTCGCTGGAGATTTTGCCTTGACAGGTTTCTTTGCCTTAGCTGTTACTTTCGCTTTGGCCACTTTGGTGGCAGGTTTTTTTGTTGATTTCGCCATAATACTCGTCCTCCGGTGATATGGGTTTAAAAAAGATGCGCAAAAATACGCGGCCTAGTCTAAAACAAAAAATATCATGGAATTAATTCCCCAACGGCAAAATTTAGAGGATTATAGTCATCGCGACGATACGATTACTCTCTTTCTGTAGGTCTTTACCAATCCTGCAGAATTGAAAATTTCAAACCATACAATATAATACCCCATCCTAGCTTTGGTTCCATCATCTCTCTCTCCTTCCCACTTAAGAAAACCCTCCGTTCCCAAAGTTTCATTATTTGCGAGCGTCCTTAATAAATGTCCTTGCACATCATACACTTTTACATTCGCTACTGAGCCCTGATCAAACCGATATTGGATCTGAACAAAATCATTCAATCCGGTTCCCGGCGTAAAAATCTCAGGTACAATTAATACATCTTCTTCGTCAATTTCTTTTTCCGGTCGCTGTTGCGAATTCGCAAAGCCTGGCGTAGCAAAACCCATAGACGAGCTGGCTGATGTCCAGTTAACCGGATTATTGGAAGGTGATTTCGGATCAATTCGCTCAAGTGAAACACCTTCATCACTTTTAATAAATGTTGAGTGCCATTCTTTTGAATAGAAAACCTCATCCAGAATTTTCCCGGCATCATTCAATACTAAAACAGATCCTTCATCATCAGAAAGACCAGGTAATGGTGTCTTATAAAGATTCGGTTCAACGCTATTCGTGTATTGTGCTTCGACGATTAACGGATCAGAGGTAAATACAGCAAAACCATTTGGTGAAAGCAGTGTATTACCGTTAAATAATGTAATGATATTGGATGGAGTACTATTTTTATAATTACCAAGTTTCCAGTTTTTAAGATTAAGAAATTTCGGTGATGTGTTGACTACTTCTACAAAGTCCACTCCCCCGGATCTTGGATTAAAAAGAATCTCATTCACAACTATATCAAGACTATCCGCTTTTTCAGGGAGGCCAAAAGAAAATGATGACAGCTGAATTTCATTGTTACTACAGTCACGAACATTTTTGACCGCAAGCGTATACATCTTTCGGGAAGAAATATCTTTTACTTCAAGCCCGATCGTTCTTAGACTTGTATCGGTGAAGAACGATTTCGAATTTGCCACAGCTGGCTGAAGGTCAAAGTTCTCAAGAGCAAGAGATCCCCTGTCAAGTTTTTCATTGAACGTGAGCAACAGTTTCGTTGATGATTCAGGAAAAACAGTCATTAAAACCGGAGGTGAAAGATCAGGTTTATCTGCAAAAACGGCATTTTGCCTTCCTGGTGATCCTCCCTTAGGATCTTCTGATGCAATCCAGTTGTCTTGTTCACCGCATGGATTTTTAGGATCAATCAACTCCAGCGTCCATCCGCCCTGTTGTTTATCAACATCCCGATACCAATTAAGATTGTAGGAAACCGAATCGATGGTAAGGTTATTCGGATTTCTAATTACAAATGTGTCACCATCATTATTCAGTGTTGGAAAATTTGACAATCCTATTGTCTTGCCCAAGCTGGTGAAAAGATTTACTGAAGAGATTGCTGTGATGATCCAGTATTCACCCGGCAGAATAATTTGTGATGGGAAAATTCCGGTCGAGCTTCCGTCGGTGATTTTCCATCCTCCAATATTGAACGGGTCATTGCTTCGATTATAAATTTCAACAAACTCAGCATTTGGCAGTCCGATTTGTGGGGAAGGGTCAGGAAATAACTCTGTGAAGATGATATCTTTATTATGAACAGGTACCGGTTGAAAGAATAAACAATTTATAATTGATGGCTTGATTACATTACCTGCCAAATCTTTTACATTGGAAACATGCAGCGGATACGTAACACCGTTTACGAATGATTTTAGGAAATTCAGTGTAAGCGTTTTTTGATCCTGCGAAAGATCAATTGATGCGGGTGCTCCAATATTTTCCAACGAAAAATTTGAGCTGTTTTGTGATGAGGATGACTCTACGGGTTCCGAAAACAATAAGCTCACTTGCTGAGCATTATTCGTTGTTACAGATTGAACAACAGGTGGAGTCGTGTCCGGTACAGTTGTTCCGGTAACGATGAAATCATCAAACCAAAACTTATCCGATCTCGTCGAAGTGTAAATACATTGAATACCAAAATAAGACGCATTGGTAAAAGTGTTATCCGTAAACGTTCCTTCCGAAGAATATGTCCCCGAGGGTCCAACGTCTGAAAATAGTTGCCATAGGCCTGACTCGCTTCGCGTAACCCTGATTTTAATTTTAACGAGGGGAAGATTGATGCGATCATCAAGTCCGTCGATGATTTCCGTTTCTGTTGTTCCGCTTTGACGATACAGGCTTATTTCCCTTGCTGTATTTCCGGCTTTTATAAAATATCCGTTTAGAGTTCCATTAAGATTAGAATGGTCGGCCACGAGATAGATTTTCACCTGGTTTGTACTACTTGGAGTAAAGTCCATCTGCAGGTAAAACTCCCAGCTGGACTTGTGGATTGCCTGGCTTGGAACCGACAAAAAAGCCGATTCTGAAGCAGCCTGAGCCTGTAATTTCAATTTTCCTGTATTGATAATAAACTTCGAATTGTCTCCAGTCCACGCAGGATTTATGGTAAAATCTCCATCCGAAAAATTATCTACGAACTGGGCATGACAATACCCTGTTAGAAGATACACGGTTATACTTAAGATGATTTTTAACGTCTTCATATAACCAAAATATCATTTATAGTACTTTTGTGGTTCTAAAATTTAAAAACGTCATGAAAATAGTTGTGGTAGGTGCTACCGGATTGGTTGGCCAGGAGATTTTGAAGGTTATGGAAGAGCGCAATTTCCAGTTTGATGAATTGTTTTTGGTCGCTTCCGCCAAAAGTGTCGGGAAGGAACTTGAATTTAAGGGCAAGCGGTACGCCGTAATTGGAATGCAGAAGGCTGTTGATCTCGCTGCTGACGTAGCAATATTTTCTGCCGGTGGAAGTACCTCATTAGAGTGGGCGCCAAAATTTGCCGAGAAGGGTACAATCGTTATTGACAATTCTTCTGCCTGGAGAATGGACCCTACTAAAAAATTGATTGTCCCTGAAATAAATGGACATGTTATAAAGATTGATGATCGCATTATTGCCAATCCCAATTGCTCTACTATTCAAATGGTAATGGCGCTGGCACCGTTGCACGTGAAGTATAAAATAAAAAGAATTGTTGTTTCTACTTATCAATCTGTGACCGGCACTGGCAAAAATGCAGTTGAGCAATTGATGGATGAACGTAAAGGTATCAACGGTAAAAAAGTATATCCTCATCCAATCGATATGAATGTTTTACCACACATCGATGTGTTTCTCGATAACGGTTATACAAAGGAGGAAATGAAAATGGTGAACGAGACTCGTAAGATTCTTGGAGACAATTCCATTGGTCTTACAGCAACTACTGTTCGTGTTCCAGCCATCGGCGGACACTCAGAGGCTGTCAATGTTGAGTTCCATAAAGAATTTGATGTTGCTGAAGTACGTGAGATACTTGAAAACACTCCGGGAGTCATTGTCATGGATGACGTTAAAAATAATGTTTATCCTATGCCTATCATCGCGCACGGAAAAGATGAAGTATTTGTGGGAAGAATTCGTCGTGATGAAACTCAGCCGAAGACATTGAATCTTTGGATCGTTGCTGATAACCTGAGGAAGGGTGCAGCGACAAACGCAGTGCAGATAGCGGAGTTTATGATGGAGAAGAATTTAGTTTATTAGTAATCAGTGATCGGTAATAATCGGTAATCGGTAGACTCTGTTAGTTGATGAGATTATTCAACTACCGCGATCCACTGATTACCAATTACTATTTCGCAGTAGCCGGCACCGCTTCGGGATGTTTCACATATCTCTCAAAAAACTCAATCACCCTTAATTCATGATCCATCATTCTTCCCGGATTACCACTGCGCGTAAGTTCATGTCCCTCCTTCGGGTAGCGTGCATACTCGACAGGTTTACCTAATACTTTCAAACTTTTGTAAAGCATTTCTCCCTGAATAATTCCTGTGCGCAAATCCTGATCGCCATGAATGATCAGTAATGGAGTGTTGATATTTTTCAAATAGCTATAAGGCGATTCTGAATCCAACAATTTCTTCGTTTCAGGTTCCCATGGATAACCTCCGAAATCATTGGGTACCAAACTCCACGCATTACCTTCACCCATGAATGTTGTCAACTCATAAACTCCTCGTTGCGCATTGGCTGCTTTAAAACGATTGTCATGACTTATTAGCCATGCTACCATATAACCAGCATAACTTCCTCCTTCCACAAATAATTGATCTTTATCGATCCATGCATTCTTACTAACTGCATCATCCAGCGATCCAAGAATATCACTGGCAGGACCCGTACCCCAATCTTTAAAATTTGCCTTCTTGAATTTGTCTCCATAACCACCGCTTCCGCGCGGATTGGAATAAACCAGTCCGTAACCCCAACTGTTTTCCAATTGGTATTCATGCCACATTGAAAATATTCCAGGTCCCCACATGGCTGTTGGTCCACCGTGAATATTTAAAATAGTCGGGTACTTCGTTCCGTCCTTCCGCCCAATTGGTTCCATTACCCAGTACTGAACTTTAGTTCCATTGGGACGATCTATCCAATATTCTTTTGGAGTGCTTACCGACTTATCTTTCATCCAAACTTCGTTGAGCTTTGTAAGCTGGCGTGAACTTTTATCTTTTAAATTGAGAAGATAGATTTCCCATGGATTCTTAGTTTCCGTAAGTGCATAAACAATCTTTTCACCACGCAGATCAAAATCATTGACACCATTAGCGCTTCCAAAAACTTTTGCAATAGCTCCTCCTTTGGTAGGAACACTAAAGATGGGAATCGCACCCTCGGTTTGTGAAGCAAAATAAATTGTTTTGCTATCCCCGGACCACACAGCACCATTTACGTCACGGTCTAATGCGGCAGTAAGGAGCTGAGGGGTACCTCCGCTTGCTGATACAACGGCCAATTGCGTTTGCTGTGCATGACGGTCCTGAATTCCTTGTACAGAAAATAAAATCTGCGTGCCGTCAGGTGAATAATTTGCATTAGAGATGCTATAGTTTTTCCATGTTAAAAATTCTTTCGCTGCTTTTGTATTAACATCTATAATCCACAAGTCACTATCTCGCTCACGATCAGGGTGAATTTTATAAACACGTGAGTCACAGATAATATTTTTACCATCGGGTGACCAATCCGCACTTTGAAAATCCTGGAAGCCGCTTGTTAGTTGAACTGCTTTTTCTTCCGAGTCAATTGTCTTAATAAATAGATGTGAAAAGTCTTCATCCGGTTGAAGATTCAATTCGCCCTGAAAATTCTGACGGGTCAATACCCGCGGATTGCCTTCACTTGTATTCTTTGCCAGCCAGGCACGCACTTCTTCGAGTGTGCCATCCGGTGTTGTAACTATTTTCTTTTTCTCATCAGCCTTCATATTCTTAAAGTTGGGCTCATCTCCCATCTTACGTCCAGGACGTTCGTAGGTATAAGGGGTGGGGATTCCACCGTCAATAGCATAGATTGGGATGCTTGACGAGTATAAAATTTTCTTTCCGTCGGGAGACCAGCGTGGATTGCCGGCTCCGAATTCCGCTTTTGTAACAGCGCGTGCTTCGCCACCACTCAATGGTAAAATCCATATTTGCGATTTTTCACCATCGGCACGAACAAATGCAAGTTGTTTTCCATCAGGCGACCATTGTGGTTGTACATCGCTTTTGTCACCAAAGGTTAATTGCATTGGTTCCGCATTTGCTACAATCAGATCTAGTAAGTAAAGATGACGGGTGTAATAGTATTCATTGTCATTTTTAACGGCCTTGCGGATAACCACCATAGCGGCCTTAGTACCGTCGGGAGACATCTGGATTTGCTGTGCAGTAGCGATCTTCATGAGATCTCCGGCGACAATGGGTTTTTTGGTTTGAGAGAACCCCAATACAGTTACAAAAAACAGTAGAAACAGTATTTTCTTCATAATATAAATGAATAACTATACCGAAGATGATTTTAATAATTAAATTATAAAAGGCCGTTTACGGAATATAGATAGCGTGAAGGGTTAGAAGTTGGAATAGCAAATGCGGAATAATTCATTTAACCACAAGGGGACATAGAAAACATAGTTCACTAAATCACCGTGAGGTTCCATTATTCATCTTTAATTTTTCATTTAAATCTATTCATTGCATCATACGCCAATCCCAATCCAACACTCGAAAGCTTGTTCTCATCCGCGATGGCGGCATTGGGAAAAAGCGTTTTGAATAAAGCTTGAACAACAGGTACTTCGGTTGATCCTCCTGTTAAAATAACTAATTCGATGTCTTTACTTTTTACTTGTGCCAATTGAAGGCATTTTGTCGCAGCATTGGAAATTCTCTCAACACGTTCCTGGATTGCTTCCTCAAATTGAGTTCGTTTAATAGTTACTGCAAGTCCTTCTTCAATGAAGTCAAATGGCGTTTGATATTCGCTAGCCGTGGTAAGAGCTATTTTTGTTTCCTCTGTTGCGGCCAAAATAGAATGTCCGGTTTCCTGTTCAAGCACTTTTAATAATCGCTTGTACTTCTCTTTATCGTGTGCCAGGTAAAGAATCTCCCTTGTTTGGGAAATTATTTTTGTGGTATACAGAAAATTTACTTTGCTCCACTCGGCAAGATCATTAAATGGTTTGGGAGGAACCTCAAGATTTTTTTCGCCATAGGTAGTTTGATAACCTATTTCCGGCATCACGGCAGCAAGACTTAAATCCTTATCAAAATCATTTCCACCGACACGTACACCGGTGTTTGCCAGGATATCAGATGAACGATCGGCTTTGTGAGTAAACCGGTTCGACAATTTGATTACAGTAAAATCTGAAGTTCCGCCGCCTATGTCTGCAACGATAGCCAGCTTCTCACCAACGATTTTAACTTCATGAGCAAAGGCAGCGGCAATTGGCTCAAATTGAAATTCAACATGTTTAAATCCTATCTGTTGGGCAATGGTCCTCAGTTCCTTTTGAGCCCGGTTATCACCATCTTCATCATCATCAATAAAATGAACCGGCCGGCCCATCACGACGTGTTCTAATTCAATACCAGCAGCCAGATCCATTTTCGTTTTCAGATTTTTCAAGAAAAACGAAATGATGAGATCAAAACGCATTGACCTCCCATTTACCGAGGTTCCTTGTTTCATCAATGAAGTTCCTAGCACGCGTTTGAGACTTCGCATGAACCGGCCATCGTGTCTGCTAAAAAAAAGATTGACGGCTTCGCGACCGTAATGAGGAATGTTCCGGTGCGTTGATAAAAAATGGCGCTGGGGATGGTAATAGAGTTTCCCTCTACCGGAACGAGTTCGACCTTATCCTGACTGGCGATTGCTGCACTGGAGTTGGAAGTTCCGAAATCTATTCCGCAGGAAGTGACGCTCATGATTTAATTTTCCGGGGATGCAAGAGTACAATTTTTCTTGCACTCAAACCCGTATCGGTCCACCATTCATTCTTTCATTTTTCATTCTTAATTTCTCCCACAGGCATCTCCACCTTCTCTCCCCACACATACTTATTAAACCACTGCCAGTTATGCCATGTAGCCGCCAGCCTTTCTTTTGGTTTGTTAATGCCATGGCCGAATCCTTTATAGACCATCAATTCCGTTTTTACTCCCTTATCACGGAGGCCCTGAAGTAACTGATAGGCATTGGAAATTGGTACGCGACGGTCCAACTCACCATGCTGAATAAGCGTTGGTGTTTTCGCCTGGTTGATATATGTCATCGGCGATGTCTTTTTATAAATAGCCTCATCACTCCAGGGTGTTGCTTTTAAATACTGACGTGTGAATGGATGAATGTCTGTGCTTACATAATACGTCATCCAATCTGAAATACCAGCGCCAACAGATATGGCTTTGAATATATCGCTCGTGGTGGTAAGAAAAGCAGAAATATATCCTCCCTGGCTCCAACCCATACAGCCCATTTTATTTTTGTCGATCATACCCTTCTTATCCAGATAGTCAACGCCTGAAAGCACATCCCAGGCATCTCCAACACCAAGATTTTTTACATTAAGTGAACGGAATTTCTCTCCATAACCCGCAGAGCCGCGATAATTCGGTCTTAACACCAAACATCCTTTATTCACCCATTGAACAATAGGATAGACATAATACGGGACAGGAGTAGGTGTGTCAATGCCAGTTGGTCCACCGTGAATAACTACCAGCAGAGGATATTTCTTTGACGGATCATAGTCAACGGGCTTATGCAAAACGCCCTCTATCACAGCTCCGTCTTTGCTTTTCCAACTGATCACTTCACTAGTCGTTGTCTTCCACGAACTCAATTGTGAAGTCATATCAGTGATACGCTGGGGTGTTGGTGAAGCTTTCGTAGAAACAAAGACTTCATTGAGTTGATCTCCATTTCTTCCTGTAAAGGCAACCATATCTCCCGCTTTTGAGAAACTAATTCCGTAAATCTGCTCAGGAGAATTAAGAAAAACAGAAGCCACTCCGGTGTTTGGATCAATCACATAAATTGGTCGTTTGGTTTTATTCCACGTGGTGAAATAAATTCCCGAGGGTCTCCATGTAAATCCTCCCCCAAGATCTTCATCAAGTTCCTTTGCCAGTTGGCGTGAACTCTTATCGCTGAGACGAACGCTAAACAATTTAGAATTCATGTAAAAATTTGAAGTTGTATCGGTAAGATTGGTTGTATATAAGATTTCCTTTGAATCGGGAGACCACTCTTCCAATGCATCTGAGCTTGGGTTTATTATAACTTTTGTGATCTTGCCAGAGGTAATGTCAACTATTGAAATATCTGACTTCAGAAAAGAATTTATTAATGGATCTGGCTGATGGCCAAATGCAACAGAATTACCGTCCGGTGATGTTATAAAAGAAGTTACTGTATACTTTCCCTGCGTCAATCGCTTAGCTTTCGGCAACTCAATGCAACCTGATTTTGATTTTAAGGAGTCGACTGATTGATAGCATGGCAGCTCAGAGGGATCACGGGGATCAGCGTTGAAATCTACCTGCCACAAATGTGAAAGTGAAAACTCGTTGTCATCCTGTTCAAATCCGCCGTACCGCTTTTCAATTTCTTTTTTGCTCTTGTCGTCTTTCTCGGGCTTCAGAAAAATAAATTTCGTTCCTGAAGGATGCCATTCAAATCCACTGATGGATTCTTCTTCCTTTGTAACGGCACGCGCTTCACCGCCTTCGGCTCGCATTACATATATCTGTGTTTTATTTCCGCGATCAGCAAGAAAAGCTATCCATTGCCCGTCGGGAGAAAAAGCTACGCTCGTGCTGTTTCCCTTTGATGTATTGGTAAGTTGAAACGGTTTCTTTCCATCGCGTGAGATCCATATTTCAGTATCAAACCGGTTTTCATTCCAGTCAGTCGTTTGAACGGTAAAGGCTATTTGCTTTCCATCGGGAGACATGATTGGATTGCCAACGCCTCTGAGAGACATGACTTGCTCGAAGGAGGGAACGGTTTGGGCTCTGAGTTGGAATGCAGAAGCGATTAGCAATAGAGTGATAAATTTTTTCATATGCGATTTTTTACCGCGAGGTCACGAGGACACTAAGAAGGCACAATTAATGCAGTTCTTTTCTTTAGTGTCTTCTTAGTGTCCTCGTGTCTTCGTGGTTAATTATTAAAAATAAAAAAACCACCTTGTAATACCAGATCTTATTTTATGAGTTAGTGATTGGCTGCTTCTTTCGGCACAGGAGGCGGTCCATCGGGAATGTAAGCCTTGTACACCTGTGAGCCCTTACGCTGATCGAATTCAGTACGGATATCTTTACGCAACTGCTCATTTTCGAAAAGATCAACCATTGTCATTGCCAGGGATTTTGCTGCCAATATCATTCCTTTATGCCCGATTGACATTCCTCCACACGCTACCACTGACCATCCATGCCACGCAGTATTGGCGGGAGCCGTTGTTGCTTCAAGTGTGATCTCAGGAACGATCCAACTGATGTCACCCACATCGGTTGATCCACCATTAGGAGTTTCTTTTGTTTCTTTCAATGAATTAATTTTTCCATTAAGACCTGTTTGCTCTCCGCCTTGCACTTCCTGTATTTTTTTCGCGAAAGCGATCTCTTCAGGAGTATATGTGATTGGACCAAGCGTTTCCAAATTTTTCTGCAACGCTTCAGCTCCTTTCCTATTTACCAATATTTCATAGTCGCCGGTTTGTACTGTTACTTTTGATTCAACACCAGCAATAATCGCCGCACCTCTTGCAATTTCTTTAACGCGTGTGAATACATCTTCCACGCCGCTTCGTTTTGAATCGCGTATCCACATCCAGACTTTTGCATATTCAGGAACGACATTGGGTACATCGCCACCTGCCACGATCGCGTAATGCATGCGCACGCTTGGTTTAACATGCTCGCGCAATAAGTTTACACCATCCGTGAAAGATTCCAATCCGTCAACAGCGCTTCTTCCATTCCATGGATCAGCGGCAGCATGAGCAGCTTTACCTTTAAACTCAACGAGAAAATCAATAATAGCTTGTGAGCTTTGGGTGTTGGCACTGATCTCCGCAGCAGGGTGCCAGTCGAGACATACATCTATGTCGCTAAACAATCCATCACGTGCCATATAAATTTTGCCGCCAACTGCTTCTTCCGCAGGCGTTCCATAAAACCGGATAGTGCCTTTTAATTTTCCCTGTTGCATTAATTCTTTGATCGCAACCGCTGCTCCCAAACTTCCCGCGCCAAAAAGATTATGACCACATCCATGACCTGGGGCTCCTGGGTTTAAGGCTTCTCTGGTGGGTTGTGCTTTCTGGGATATTCCAGGAAGAGCATCGAATTCGCCCATGATTCCAATAACAGGTTTGCCTGAACCAAACTCTGCAGTAAAGGCCGTTGGCATTCCGGAGACGCCGCGGTTTACTCTGAAGCCTTGGGCTTCTGCGTAGTCGGCGAGTTCCCTGGAAGATTTGCTTTCTTTCAATGCAGTTTCAGCGTACGCCCATATTTTATCGCTGATGGCGATGAGTTCCTGCTGATGTTTGTCAACGGATTTTATGGTGGCGTCTTTGTTTGGGTTTAGTTTTTGTTTTTGGGCTGTTACTTGAATGACACAAGCAAGAAAAAGAATTAGTAATGGATATTTCATTAATTATTATTTTAAAACTCCCATGTTCCATCTATGTTGGGCTAAAGCCGAACATCTTTAATTAGAAATCCCCTGCCGCCCCACCTCCACCAAAACTTCCGCCACCTCCATGCACCTTCGGAGCCGCTGTTTGATTCCCTCCCATCGTTTGTGAAATGATGAAGGCCTCTACGTTCATACCTCCCCACTTCTCCGTCAGAAGATTTTCACGAGTAAATCCACTGCGCACAACTTTAAGATAATTTAAAAGTCCGATCGAGACCAGTAATAAGATTATTCCTGCAAATATTATAGTTATTTCCGGATGGCCAAAGTTGTAATAGTATTTAAATGTGAAGACAGAAATCGCAATAAGAACCAGGCTCACACGAAGAAGCACGACATCCTTCTTTTTTATCCCAACATATAAGTATATCAAAGGAATGATAACTGTAAGGGCGTAAAAAATGATTGCAAATGGAATGTCCTGTCCTTCCTCCAACGAAAGGTTCATGATGTTTACACTGAGCTCGCGAACTACCAGATAATTTCCCCCCAGGTAAATCAATAATAAGCTTGCAGATTCAACTATAAGAAGATTATTTCTCCAGATTTTAAGTTGCGCTTTTCGGGTTAATCTTTTAGTAAAAAAATAAACGGACGTGAAGAAAATTATGAATAAGAATGGAATGACCTGCTGAAAGATGCCCCCCATATTATAAAATTCATAAAAGATAATATAAGCCAGCGAAAGTATTGCGACTATAGTACAAAGCAAATCGAGGTAACGAATTGCTGAAAATGAGAATACGATCAGGCATGTCCATATAATCACATGAATGTTAAAGTCGGTTATTCCGGCGATTCCCATAATCACAAAACAACACGCATGATAAAGCACCGCTTCTGTAACACCCGATTTATAATGATGATTGGAGTCAATAAAGAGCTTTTCGAGCGCGACGAAAGATCCGACTCCATAAAGCACAGACATCGCTGAAATTGCTTCCTTTCCCGCGTCAGCAAATATTAAAAAGAAGAAGCCGGTAACACCACTTAACGCCAATAGAGTTGCCACAAAAAGCGTCAGCCGAATTAAGAAATTCGGATGATAGAACGGGGTTTTGTATGCGTCTTGTATAGCAATGAACTGATCTTTATCAATGAAATTACTCTTGAACCACCGCTTGGCCTCTTTTATAACAGCGAGGTTATAAATATTGGTTTGGTTATATGCGCTGCTTATCATTTCTGTGTAAAGAAGCTTTTATACTTAATGAGAAAGTAAACAAAACCTCCGCACGAGGCAATTGAATATAAAAACCAGAAACCGATCTCATCTCCCATCGCAATAGCTACGAGATACGTGGTGGCAACGTACCCGGAGATAAATGCATACAGTAAAAACAAAAACGATTTTTCATATCGGGCCATGTAGTAGGCAAAGACGCAACCGCCATAGATCAACAGGACATACAAGGCTGTTATTTTTTCATCAAACAAACCAACAATGGCGCCAACAAAGAAAATCAGTATGCAAAAATTCAGATATGTAAACGTGAAGTGTTTTTTTATTCCACGCTTATCAAATACAACCGCAATGACAGCAAGGCTTGCTCCAAAAATGATCGCTGTTGTATAAAGATGAGATCCTTCAAAGAAATTTCCGCTGTACCATTTCTGCGGGGAAACACTTATGCTCCAAAACGAAGCTAAAGCGGTAATAGCTAATGAAAGTATTCCAACATTGTCAAAGCGATATGCGATGTAGAAAAAGAATGCCGCGGTAATCAACGTGCTTACTCCAAGCTTATCATTCAGCCATCCGAATTGAAATTGCAAATAACCCTGAACGGAAATGAAGAGAAGACTTCCCAATAAAACAACGTAGTCAAAATAAGGTGTGGGCGCCTTTAGTGCTTCATTTGAATACCCTGCTACGTGTTTAAACGCATACCAAAAGCACACCAGCGTAAGAATAGCCAAGGCGATTATACTTAGGATATGTCCGAACTCGCCAATGTTTTGATAAATAAGTATTCCAACACCGGTAGTAAATAACATCACACCGAGATACAGCAGTGATCTTAATTCATAAAAAACAGATACAAGCTTGCCGGAAATAATGAGATCGATCTTTTGGAATTGGTCTTCAGTAATAAGGCCTTTGTCGAATAGTTCTTTAGGGGTTTCGCGAGTCATTTCGGTTGATAAGGCGCAACAAATATATTTTTTCTCACCGCATTTATCCTTCGCGCAATATTGGACGGGTTAGGCAGGTCGGACCACCTCCACCTTTTACGCTGATTTCGGATCCATCATATTCTAATACAGTACACCCCGCCTTTTCAAGCGCCGCTTTGGTTTTTGGATTGCCTTTCACCATCAAACACTTTCTTGGGGCAATGGCAAGCACGTTACACCCCATGCTTTCAAATTCATCTTCTGGCACTTCAACCAGTTTATATCCGCGATTCAATAATTCATCCCGCAATACGATTGGCATTAAAGGAGAATATACTACAGCAAGATCTTTATCTACCGGACTTAATATTGACATTAGATGAAATACATCTCCAGGACCTTTGAAGTGTGGTAGTGGAACCACAATTAATTCAACACCCATTGGCAACAATAATTCTTTTAACTGTCTAATACCTTCCTCATTTGTTCGGTAAGTATGTCCCACTGCAAGCATATGTTCGTCAAGCCAGGCAACATCACCTCCTTCAAGAGTACCCGGTGCCGTTATGGTACCACGGATCTTCATTCCATTTGCCTCAAATGCTTTTTTTTCGGCGAGTGGCTCGTTCCTTCTTGCTGCTTTTCCCATATTGCAAATGATCATTCCTTTGTCTGTAGCAATGGCTGCATCACGGCAATAAATAGAATCCATGTTAACTGCCGGGTCCGAGGGTAAATGATAGATCTCTGCAGCAT
>JANYDR010000026.1 GCA_025363495.1 Cyclobacteriaceae bacterium
GCGGCACAAAATCCACCCATATCGCCCAGCACACCTCCTCCTATTATTATCAAGAGTGAATGACGATCAAGCCGATGGTCAGTCATTTGCTGCCAGATAAATTGACAGGCATCAATTGTTTTATGCTCTTCTCCGCTTGGAATCGAAAGAAAACTGTGCTCCGGCAATTGACTCTTTATCGGGTCGTAGCAAAAGCGCTTTGTGTTTTCATCGACTAATACAGCAATTCGTGCATATTTTTTAAAAGCAGCTTTGCTGAAGGATGGCTGGATTTGAATTTTAACTGGAATCATGGGTCTGGTGGACAAAATAACAGAATATTAGGGATATCTTATCCGTGATAGGAAGTTAGAGGTTGGAGGTTTGAGGTCAGAGAGTTGACGGATTGAAATTGGGTACTTCTCATTTACGAATTTTGTCAAAGTGGTTCGCAATCGTGCCTTAACAGCGAACTTCCAACCTCCAGCTTCCATCCTCTAGCCTCCAACTATTATATTTGAACTTTAATCGCCTTCCATGGACATTGATCCCGCAGTGAAATTCGATGATACGGCAACTGCCTTTCGTTATAAGTCTGACAGTGAATTAAGAAAGGCCCGTTTCATCTTTACAGTCGTAAATAATCCTTTCATTTCCAAAGTATCGACGGGAGCGGTAAAAATCGGAATGTCTTTGGGATTGCCGATTAAGGGTATTGTTCGGGCTACCGTTTTTGATCACTTCTGTGGTGGTGAAACCATTGAGAAAACCGAAAGGACTGTTCAGCACATGGGTGAGTTTAACGTCAAAACTATTCTCGACTATTCCGTAGAAGGAGAAAAAACAGAAGCTGGGTTTGATCTCACTACGACTGAAGTTTTAGAAACATTTGAGAAGGCTGGACATTCGTCTAATATACCTTTTTGCGTTTTTAAAGTCACTGGTTTGGCAGACTCTGCATTGCTTGAGAAAATTCAATCAAGAAAGTCACTCACTTCAGATGAGGAAATAAGTTTCGTGAAAATTAAAGATCGGGTGGACCGAATTTGCTCAAAAGCGTTTTCAATGAGTATTCCGGTGTTGATTGATGCCGAAGAAACCTGGATACAAAATCCAATTGATTCAATTGCTTACGAAATGATGGCAAAATACAATCGTGAGAAGGTGATTGTATTTAATACATTTCAAATGTACCGTACCGACATGCTTAAAAATCTTCGGGATGCCTTTCATACAGCAGCCATGAATAATTATTATTTGGGAGTAAAACTTGTCAGGGGTGCCTACATGGAAAAAGAAGCTGACAGGGCAGTCCGTGATGGCTATCCAAATCCTATTCATTCCTCTAAAGAACTGACAGACGATGCTTTCAATAAAGCGCTTGTCTTTTGCATTGATAACAAGCAGCGAATTTCCCTGGTCTGCGGATCACACAATGAATACAGCAACCAGTATTTAACGATACTCATGCAAAAGCACAGCATGAAACCATCCGATAACCGGGTTTGGTTTGCGCAATTGCTGGGCATGAGCGATAATATTTCATTTAACCTTGCAAAATCAGGATATAATGTAGCCAAGTATGTTCCGTATGGACCAGTCGGGGCGGTTATGCCATATCTTCTCCGCCGTGCCTCTGAAAATACCTCAGTCGCAGGACAAAGCAGTCGTGAATTATCCCTCATTCGAAAAGAGCTCGCCAGGCGAAAAAATGGCAAGGCCTGAGTCTTCACGATTTGGAAGTACACCCATAGCCAAATTCCTCTATTTTTGCTCCGCCGTTACGGGCAGTAATCATTGTTTAACACGTATTCATGCAACTTAGCGAACAGGAAATTATAAGAAGGCAAGGCCTGGAAGAACTCCAGAAACTGGGAATTAACCCCTATCCGGCAGATCTTTTTGAAATAAACACCAGTGCACAGGAGATATTGGGTAAGTTTTCCACTCAGCCGGAAGATTTTAAAAAGGTTTCGTTTGCCGGACGAATAATGAACCGTCGCATTATGGGCAACGCTTCCTTTGCGGAATTACAGGATGAAACGGGAAGAATCCAGGTTTACTTTCGTCGCGATGATATTGCTCCCGGAGAAGACAAGACACTCTACAATACAGTATTCAAAAAGCTTTTAGATATCGGGGATATTATTGGAGTGACTGGATTTGTTTTCATTACACAAACCGGCGAAACCTCCATTCACGCACAGAGCCTTACCATATTATCCAAGTCACTTCGCCCATTACCAGTAGTTAAGGAAACCACCGACGAACAAGGATTGGTTCACAAGCATGCGGCCTTTACGGATCCTGAACAACGTTACCGCATGCGGTATGTAGATCTGGTGGTAAATCCTGAAGTGCGTGATGCGTTTATTAAGCGTACAAAGTTGGTAAACTCCATGCGCAGTTATCTTAACTCTCAGGAGTATCTCGAAGTAGAGACTCCGATCTTACAGCCGCTTTATGGCGGCGCTGCTGCACGTCCATTCAAGACTCATCACAATACACTGGATATGACATTATATCTGCGTATAGCCAATGAATTATACCTGAAGCGATTGATCGTTGGGGGATTTAGTGGTGTGTATGAATTCTCCAAGGATTTCAGGAATGAAGGTATGTCACGCTTTCATAATCCTGAATTCACACAGATGGAATTATATGTTGCTTATAAAGATTATCAATGGATGATGAATCTTGTTGAGGAAATGGTAGAGAAAGTTGCGCTGGACCTTCACGGAACAACAGAAGTAAAAGTTGGAGAGAACGTACTTAATTTCAAGAGACCCTGGAAGCGCTATACAATGTTTGAAGCCATTCAACATTTCACAGGCGTGGACATATCTTCAATGGATGAAGCCGGTTTGAGAAATGCATGTCGCGATTTAAAGGTTCCAATGGATGCGACAATGGCCAAGGGCAAGCTGATTGACCAGATTTTTGGTGAGAAATGTGAGCCGTATCTGATTCAACCAACTTTTATTACCGATTATCCGGTGGAGATGTCTCCGCTTGCAAAGAAACACAGAAGCAAGCCAGGGCTTGTCGAACGCTTTGAAGCCATCTGTAACAGCAAAGAAATTTGTAATGCGTTCTCAGAACTTAATGATCCTATTGATCAGCGGAACCGGTTTGAGGAGCAACTTGAGTTGGGTAAGCGAGGTGATGAAGAGGCCATGGCATTGGATGAAGATTTTCTGCGTGCACTTGAATATGGCATGCCTCCGACGGCAGGCCTTGGTATTGGTATTGATCGTCTCACGATGATCATGACGAACTCATCTTCTATTCAGGATGTGATTTTCTTTCCTCAGATGAAGGCGGAAAAGCACACTGCTGCCGGTGATGTTCAGGAGTTTATAGAAGCCGGAGTGCGTGAGGAATTGTTGCCGCTCCTTCAAAAGCTTAATATTACTACTGTTGTTCAGTTGAGGGAAATAAAGCCATCCAAGCTCCTCAATGATATTGGTGGAATGAGAAAGAAATTGAAATTGGATACCATTGCTCCAATTACACTTCCGGAGATAGAGTCGTGGCATAGCCCGCGGCCTTAGCGGTGAGTAAGGACTGAATGCATTTCCCGCAGATTTCGCAGATCGCATGCTCACAGATTTTTCGCGTAACTCTTAGAATTTTGCTAAAACCTGCGAGTTAAATCTGCGGGAAATGTTCTCTCAATGATCATAGAACGATCTCGTTCTGTTTAGCTTTAGATCTTTCAGGAGTGATGACTTCACACCGATGTAGAAGTTGTAAGATTGATATTTTCCAAAGGGAACCCAACTTAGGTTGATCACCCAGCAATGAAGATCACGCGAAATAGAGAGTTGTGTTGTGGTGATTGCTTTTTGTTGGAAATCGTAGCCTGAATTGTAGGTGATTTTCCATTTCTCCGTCAGACTGAAGTCACCATTGAACCGTATCGTTTGGGTTATGGCAGCTTTTGTATTTGTACTGCGGGTATAATTAGCGTTATAGCTAAGCC
>JANYDR010000064.1 GCA_025363495.1 Cyclobacteriaceae bacterium
ATTTCCCTGACCTGTGGAAAGTATTACATGTTCCTGCGAAACCTGGTAAGGGAATGTATTCCCAAGATAGACGCATTTTCCATCAGCTCTGAAATCGATCATTTCACCGTTTCCTGACCAAAGACCTAAAAGTTTTTTATCTGTATGACTACTCGTTTGAGTTGAGACTGAAGTGGGTTTTTCAGATTCCATTTTTGAGGTGGTCTCTGAGCTGCCCCTCGAAAATGCAACTTGTCCATCAAGATCGCCCCCTGAAAGCGTTAGGGAGTTTTCCAGAAGAGAATACTTATATTTTGTTGTGACAGTTCCAACTGTGATTGATAAGATCCCCTCCTTGGAAGAAAATTTAATAGATTCTCCATCAAATTCTCCTGATCCATCTGACTGAAGAATAAGCGTCATTTGATAACCGAACTGACTATTCCGCCATATTCCAAAGATTCTTTCTTGCTGCTGGATTTGGGCACCAATTTGCGCGTAGGTGGCAGAGGAAAGACATAACAAAAAGAAGATGTTTCTCATTGTCGACAGCAGGTAATGAATGAGTCTAATTTAAGATTTATGACAGGCTTTACAAAGTGAAAACTCTAACGGTAATACGAATCTTTGTTGGTGAAAAAAACACCAACAAAGGCTCAACAGGCTTTACAAAGTCTCACAATACATTATTCAACTGCTCTTTGATCTTCTCAAGTTCCTCTTTCATATTCACAACTTCCTTTTGCATCTCGGCATCGTTTGCTTTGGAACCAATAGTATTAATTTCCCTACCTATTTCTTGCGCCAGAAATGCGAGTTTTTTTCCATTCGATTGAGTCTCCTCCATCACTTTCAGAAAATAATCGAGGTGAGTTTTTAATCGAACACGCTCTTCATGAATATCAAGCTTCTCAATATAAAATATAATCTCTTGCTCAAGTCTGTTAGGATCAAATCCTTCTTCCCCAAAGAAGTCCGAAATACCCTTTTTTATTTTTGTACGAACCTTTTCTATTCTCAATGGGTCGAGCCTTTCAACGTTCTTAAGCGAGTCTGCAATAGATTTTATATAGCTTTTGAATTTATCAATGAGGGAAGATCCTTCTGTTCTCCGGAATTGATCACATTGATCCAATGCCTCTTTTAGTGCAATCACAAATTTATCGTACATCGCCACATCCAGGGATTCGCGATCTGTATTTTGCTGGACCTCCGGAGATTTCAATGCCAACTCAAAGAGATTATCATAAGGAGCCATCACACGGTCTGCTAATTTTTTAAGTTCTGCATAGTGAGCAATAAATATTGCCTCATTGTATTGCTGCTGAACTTCCTGAGCCAAGGGCTTAGTGTACTCTACCGATATTGATACTTTTCCCCGCTCTAATTTCTCGGTTACGATCGCCCGTATATCAGTCTCTTTTTCTGAAAAAATTCTTGGCAAACGAATGCTTAGGTCAAGAAATTTGGAGTTGAGGGTCTTCACTTCTATTTGAACCGAAGCATCACCAAGAGGTGCTGTGGTCTGGCCAAAGCCAGTCATTGATTTGAGCATGAGAAAAATTTATGATGCAAGATACTCAATACAGGAACCTGATTAAAAATCAAATCCCATAGAAACCATCAGGCGGGGATCGTTTACTTTATAGTTTTCTACAGGCCATGCCAAGTCGAACTTGAGATAATAGTTAAAGATCATTGTTCTTAACCCTACTCCATAACTGTACAGCCATGGATTAAGATATTGTTTTATATCAATAATGAATGGCGCCTGCTTAACCTCGATGGTGCGAAGGGTATTTTGTGAATTGATTGGAGGATCTCCGGTAAAACTGGTACCGATGTCATAAAACGCAGTGAATTGTAAATTGCGAAAGAAACTTGAGGTAACTGGCCCACCGGCCAATGCCCGGACCAAAGGCAACCGGAATTCAGCATTTGCCATTGCTACACTTGTACCATACAGTGTTGCGTAGTCAAAGCCCCTCAATGTAGTAGCAAACTCAGCAAATAGAAGATTATTGTTATATCCCGAATTAACAAGCAACGGGTTTTTCAAACCGCTGTAGTTAATAGTATTACCAAACCAGTTATCCACTCCACCTAATACATATTGTTTTGGCGAGTTGCCGAAGAACGTTCCGCTATATCCCCGCACAGCAAAAACAATCTCCTTATAGATTTTTTGGTAGTGTCGCACGTCGATGGAAATTTGTGAGAAGCTGGCATTCTTATTTCCCATGCCCTCATAGTGAACAAAATTGATTTTACCACGAGTACCCTCAATGAGATTCACCCCTGTTGTGATGGAGTTATCATACACTAATTCAGCGCGGGCACCTGTATAAAATTGCTGCTGGGTTGGCGCAAAAACAGGTCCGCCGGCAGGCACCAGTTGATCAGGACCTAAATCAGTATAATTAGTATAGGCCGCAAAAGGTTTAATAGAAAAGCGTGTGCGAACGCTGATAGGAAGAGATGCTCCGAATTCAATTTTCTGAAGGGAATACTTGGTGCGTTCGGCAGGAAGGTCAGGGTAATTTTCAGTCCAGAAAATTACCTTGCGATCAAACCTTACACTAAAATCGACGCGGTGCTTTAAGTATTGAAACTCTCCATAAACATCACCGCTCTTCCAATCAAAAGCCGTTTGTATACCACCTATTATCCTGTAATTCTCCAGGATGTCATTCATTTGTGTTTCGAGCCTAATGCTAAATCCCCTGAGCGGATCGACAACAAAATTCGTTGACAAATTTTCATAGCTGAATTTTGGCGCATAAGGAAATGGCCCCGTGATCCTGCTGTTTTCCCGGGCCTTCATATAGCGACTCAGGAAAGTATCCGCTGGTTTAGCTGTTTTTACAGCGTCATCTTCAAAATGATAATCATCGGTGTTAAGATTTTTATCGGACTTGTTTGGCACAACTGCAATTGGTGTGAGAGTAATTACAGTATCCTTCTTCTTTACAGGAACATCTTCGAAAGTATAATCATCGGTGTTAACAACACCGTTAGTTTTCTTAATTGCTGATGTATCAACGGGAGCCACTACCTTCTTAAGTGTATCTGCCGCAACCGGTTTTGGCTTTATCGTATCACGCTTTTGTTGCAAGCGCTCGTTGATAAGCTGTTTTATGGAGATTCCCTGCCGTGCTTCTTTTTTCCTTTTCTCAGTAATTACCTTCGCCTGTTGCGTTTCCTTTCGCCGCGTGGCAGGAGTAAATATCTGACGTTCAAGATTAAAATTCTTCTGCACAAAAATATCTTCCTTCAGATTTTTGGTCATCACTACCGCAAGTGTCTTGCTGTTGAAATCAAGATCATACTCTTTAATGCTTGATGGGAAATTTGTAACCTGCCCATACACGCCTGTTTGTCGATTGAAGCGAAATAAATTTAATATGCCTCGCTGGTCGCTGAGATAATAGAAAGTGTTTTCATCCAATGCCTTCGGATAATAATCTTTGCTAAGAGTATTGGTAATGCGCTTGACTATATTGGTAGTGGTGTCGAGGTTATAACTAAACAAGTTATAATTAGATGGCACTTTTGTAAAATCCTTCTTAATGGTATTCGTTGTATCGGTAGTCCGGTTGGAGCTGAATACAACGGTATTTGTATTGGGGATAAACGATGGATCAAAATCGTCAAAAATGTCGTTCGTTAATCGCTTTACACGGTCCCTTCTGCTACTTAATAAAAATAAATCGTTTTGCCCCTCCATGTCGGCACTCACGACAGCAAGTCTCCCATTTCCAGAAAAATCAAAACTCCTGATATTGCTGAATTTCTCCAGCTGCCGCGGAAGAGTACTATGAGTACTAAGATCATATAGCCAAAACATATACTGGCCATAGCGAACACCGATTACGCCAAGTGTGTGAGAATCTGACCAGCTTATAAGTGGTATATGATAATCTACACTTTGCCTGAAGACCTTATTACCACCTGAAATTATAACAGTCTCTTTACCATTTTCAAGTGATTTTACGGTCACAGTAAATTTGCCGCGGTCATTTTCAGCATAGGCCACATTTTTACCATCCGGACTGATTTTGATAGTTGTATAAACTACCGTCTTGCGATGATTTGGACTGAAGCGCTGTGAATCGGCTGGAAAGCCATAACTCTGACTAACCTGATCCTGCTCGGCTGAATAGAATTTTTTCCAGTCAATCATGAACTGTTTAAATCCTATACCCAGTGTGATGTACATGCTCTTTTGTTCATTCCGGATTACACGAGTGTAGTTGAGAATGTTTGCCACACTTCCTTTACCATATCGTTCAACGATATAATTCCAAACTGATTGGCCGATAATTGCAGATTCAGGTCCGTTAAGTTTGAGGGCTTTATTTACCTTCTTGCTTTTCACCAACTGTCTTACATAATCATCCATCTCCGCGTTCCAACCTTTAGCTGCGTACAAAGAAGCTCCGTCAATAAACCAATCAGGAAGATTTAATAGCACCGCATTCTGAAACATGTCTTTCAGGCTTCCGCCGAACATCATTTCATTCACCATCAGGTCGGCTACTTTATAAATCAACTCTTCCTTGAATTCATCGAGCGTACCGGGGTGGGCTATTTCGACATAAGGCTTTATGAATTCTGTCTGACCTCCGATGGAGTATTGCTGCCCCAGTATACCCATGTTACTTTGTTGTAAATCAGTAACAGAGTTATAGAGAAAAACCTTGGTCTTTAAATAAGGAGGATAACCTATAAGATCAGTTATCCGGTCAAATTCTGTTTCGAGGTATTGAATAGACTCGGTGGCTACCTTTTTCCGCTCGTCGTAGTAGTAAACGTCAAAATTCTCAGAGCTCACATACTGCCAGTTGAAAGTGCGGTATTGAACACGGTTTTTACCAAATGTTTCATAGGCCCGCTGGGCAAGTCCTGGAAGAACAAACGCCAGAGAAAAAACAAAAACCGCCATGACGCGGTAACACACCCTCATTCGCATAGAATCAATCACAGTCAACCCGAATATAACGCTTTGAACCGAAAAATATTGACCTCGGTTGATAAGTCTCCCTTACCGTCCAGCCAGTCCGCCAAATGATGAGCAAAATACGGTGCTAAACTTACACCTTTCGTGCCCAAGCCATTGAAAATGATAACATTTTTATTCCGGGGGTGCGCACCCATCAATGGCCTTCGGTCCGGAGTGGTGGGACGAATACCCCAGTCTTGGTGAAGAATTTTGAAAGGAACTGCGAGCAATGCCTCAAGTTTGGATTTCAGATCGAGCCTTGACTCTTCTGTCGGTCCGTCCACAAAAGGCGGATGCTGGTATGTTGCTCCCACATTAAAAATATTTTCTTTATGGGATGGAACAAGATATGCGGCCCGGTTGAACAACCGCGGGCATGCTGACTCAAGTTCTATTTCAAGAGTTTCTCCTTTCAAAGGTTTGAAAGGAAGCCACTGAAACCACTTGCTTTTAAGACCGGCAAGCCCATTACAGAAAATAATTTTACCTGCTCTAAAATCTCCGTAAGTAATAGATTCACCTTCCACAAGATCTTCTTCTTTAAAATACTCTTCACTAAGAATCTCTTTTGATAAAAGATATTCCCTGACCGAGAATAACCATGAACTTACATTCACATAACCTGAATGAGCAATTTCAATTCCACCAAAAGGATCTTTCACCTGGTCAAATGTTGGCGCCTCATGAAATGCCAGGACAAATCTCTCAAGCTCTTCAGACTCACCTCTTATTTTCCACTGCTGCTGTTCTTCGGTAGAGATGAATGGACGGTAGATTGGTAAGAGGTGGAGGAATTTTTTATTAAATATCTTTTCCGCAGCTGAGTAAAACTGTTCCATGTATGGAAAGACGCCATCTGCTTTCCATGCTTTTGTCATGAACTTACCAGCAATAGGATTGAAAAGTCCTGCAGCAACAACCGAGGCGCGTGTGTTGCCGGGCTCATCAATCACGTGTATTGATTTACCCCGACGCAATAATTCCCACGCAATTGCACTTCCGGCTAATCCTTGTCCAACGATAAGATAGTCAACCTGTCTTTTCACTTAATAAGATCGTCATTAATTAATTTACTCGTTACTTAACGACCCAATGCCTAATTCCCAATACCTATTTCCTATTCGCCAGATACACTCCGCTTAAAATCAACGCCATCCCAATAAAATGAGTCACCATCAATTCTTCACCGTCAATAACTCCCCACATTACTGATACAATCGGCATGATATAGGTTACTGAACTTGCGAAAAGAGGTGTTGTCATTTTAACCATTTTATTGAAAATGGAAACAGCAACAGCAGTGCTCATGAATCCCAGCAAAGCAACGAAGCCAAAAGCTTTCCATGCTCCAGGGGCAGTTGCGAGCGTTGAAGTAAAATCAGTGAAACCTAAAAGATAGATGGCACCTAACGGAGCAATGAGTATTACAGAAATACTTGTAATTGTAAGAGACCCTAAATCGGCAATTTTAAATTTGATGAAGTTAAGATTGAGACCGTAAAAGGCACACGCAAGAACAATTAGCAATCCATAAAGATTAAAGCCTGTAAATTCTCCACCCGTTCTTGACAACATTAATAATACAGCTCCTGCAAGACCAATCAGCATTCCGATCACGGCTCCCCTTTTAAATATTACCTGAAATAATACGGCGCCCATCACCATCGTCCAGAGTGGCGAGAGTGTGTTAAGAATCCCTGCAACCGAACTACTGATATGACGTTGCGCCGCAGTGAAAAGAAAAGCAGGTATAAATACACCCATTAATCCGGATAGAAATAATTTATAAAGGTGAGTCGATCTGACTTCTTTCCATTTGAGGATCGCTAATGGAAATAAAACAATCCCCGCCACAGTAACTCTCAAAGCCGCAACTTGTCCCGGATCAAAAACAACCAATCCCTTCTTCATTAAAATGAAAGAAGTGCCCCAGATGAGAGCGAGTACCAACATTAAGAATATAGCGAGGGGAGAATTTTTTTGTTCCAAAGGAGTGAGTCTTTAGTTACCGGTTACTGGTTGCCGGGGACCCGGTAACTGGCG
>JANYDR010000065.1 GCA_025363495.1 Cyclobacteriaceae bacterium
GCCAGGATTAAGCGCCGCGTCCGACTGAATAACATTATCTACAACTCTTCCGGATTGAGTTCGCATTGAACGACCCAATGCACTAACTACGCCAGTTGTTACTGTATGTTGATATCCGAGCGGATTACCGATAGCGATTACAAATTGTCCGATCTGAAGGGTAGAGGCGTCTCCCAGGCGAGCAGAAGAATAGCCATCAGTATAAATCTTTAGTATAGCGAGATCTGTATCAGGGTCTTTGCCAATAAGGGTAGCTTCTATTTCGTTTTCGTTGAGGAGCGATACCATGATTTTTTCCGCGCCGTTTACAACATGATTGTTGGTAAATATTAATCCGTCGGAAGAGAAAATGAACCCCGAACCAGATCCTGCCGGGCGAAGCTTACCTTGTAACGTTTTGTACACATCAATCTTCACTACGGCGTTCTTCACCTGGTTCACGGCTGTAATAATCATTTGAGAAAATGCATCCATAAAGAATAATCAGTTTTCGGGTTAGGCTCAAAATCCTTTCCAAATCGCTTAACCTGAAAAATTGACGTGAAATAGCAGCCCTGGCAATCTTTAATCGTTGTTTACAATCTTTATTTTTGTAATTTTTCAGGCTATTTATTAGTGCTCCATGGCGAAACTGAAGAATATAATAAAACAACTTTCTGAGAAAGATTACAGTGCCATTTATGACTCTTTAATCAATGGTAATGCCGAAAAGTCAGCATACCTGCTAAAAGCGATGCGAGAGCGGCAGCTTTCCGAAAACAAGGTTATGGTTGAATTGGATATAAATGCCAATGCTTATTATACCATGCGCTCGAGGCTTAGCCAAAAGATTGAAGAATACCTCGTGCAGCAAATGGAGAGTCCCCGCACAGATCTTTTGCGGAAAGTGGCCAATATCAATGAAGTATTCTTTACCAAGAAGAAAACAATTGCAATCGCAATGTTGCGGAAGCTTGAGAAAGAGTTGATCGAAGCTGATCTTGTGGGAGAGTTACCGACGATCTATAAATTGTTGAAAAAGCTTCATATAAATTCCCCTGATTTTTTCCAGTTTTCACAATTATATAATCGTCACGTAGCCTACATGCTTGCTGTTGACAAGGCGGAAGATGTGTTGGCGGATTATTTTAAAAAATACGGAAATTACTTTTTGACCGGTGATGAAACTGAAAAACTCAGCCTGGAATTATTGACGAAAGAGATTTTTAATATTGCCAATCTGTATGAGTCCCATCGGTTATATGTTTATAAAAGCTGCATCGTAATTTTTCATCGTCTCTTTGTCGATAAAGAAGAAAACCTGCAACAGGATGAGGAATCGATAGAAGATATTTTTAAGAGGGTTCAGACGATATTTGAGACATACAACCTTGATCCGGTTTACTATCATCTCAACTTGCTTTTTGAGTTTTTAAAGCTGGAGTATTACAATCATTATAAAGTTTACAAACAGGCTGAACGATATTTTGAAGAAGTAAACGATGCTGCCGCCAACTTATTAATTAATTATCCATACTATACATTTGCTGTTCAATTCCTCATTTCAAAATTTGAACGATCAATTCGACTTGGGACAGAGGCAGAATTGTATGCAGAGCAAGAGGAGCTCTTTGCTGATTTTGAACCGGATCCTAATAACGTTCCTCAGCATGTAATTTTTACCGTTTATAGGGCGATGTGCAGTTACTATTCTGGTCGTTATGAAGAGACTGCGAAATTGCTGAACACATTGATTAATGATGTAAGTCTTAAGAAATATCCGCAGGCTCAAATGGAGATCAAGGCTTTGTTATGCCTGCAATATTGTCTTCTGAAAGATATTGAGCTTTACAATCAATTGTCTAATAGCGTCCAGCGCAATATCCGTATGATAGGTAAAGATGCCTGCGAAAATGTGTTGACGTTTCTAAAGATTTTAAAAATCGCGGTAAGTGAAGCCAAAAAAGAGAAGCATAAGAAAATTTCAGCCTTGATTCCAAAATTCAAATTAATGTCTGTAAGTTATTTTGCGCCAACATTTTTCATCAGAATGGATGAAAAATTTGTGGAGAGACTTATAGCGCTGGAGATACAGGGTGGAACTGATGGAGACGATTGACCTCACCCTACCCTGGGAGGAGAGGGTTAGATATTCAGTCCAGTAATACTCTCATGAGTAAGCGGTTTATTCAGATACAACTTTACATTCACGTATTTCTTTGACCGATTAAAGTCCTGCGGATTAATAGAAGAAGTAAGCATTACAATTCTGGATTTCTTTTTTGTTGAGGAAGTGAGTTTCTCAAATTCATCCAGGAACTGAAAACCATCCATTAAAGGCATGTCAATGTCGAGGAAGATAACGTCAGGCAATACCTTATCGGCCAGGTCCAGTTTCTCCATATTCCTGAGAAATTCAATCGCGCTCTTGGCTCCGGTATGAACGTAGATGTGATCAGTAATAGAAGCCGATTCGATCATTTTTTGATTGATGAGATTGTCAATCTCATTGTCGTCAATCAACATGACGGACCGGTATTTTTTTGGTTGCATAGGGTGTTTTAAGAGTTCGGTAAGTTAGTCTCTTAAGAGCGATTTACAAACGGGTAATTCGTTTTTTGAGACAAAAGAGCAGCATTTGTGGATTGAATATTTTTATTTCAGATGTCAAATTTTATCCCCTGGGCCAGCGGCAGATGCTTGCCATAGTTAATGGTGTTGGTTTGTCGCCTCATATAAACTTTCCACGAATCTGAGCCAGATTCCCTGCCGCCACCTGTTTCTTTTTCGCCTCCAAAGGCCCCCCCAATCTCTGCTCCGGAAGTGCCGATGTTTACGTTCGCGATTCCACAATCACTGCCTGCCTGGGAAAGAAATTTTTCCATTTCCTGCATGTGTGTTGTCATGATCGCAGAAGATAGCCCTTGCTTTACTCCATTTTGAAGAGCAATGGCTTCGTCAAGAGTTTTGTATTTTATGAGATACAGGATAGGGGCAAAAGTCTCCTGTTGTACAATGGCAAAATCATTTTTCACTTCAGCAATAGCAGGCCGCACATAACATCCTGATTCATAACCTTTCCCGGAAATAACTCCACCCTCAACAAGAAGCTTGCCTCCCTCTTTCTTAATTTCAATAAGAGCATTTTGATATGATTTTACGGCAAGGGTATCAATAAGAG
>JANYDR010000628.1 GCA_025363495.1 Cyclobacteriaceae bacterium
GTTTTTGGAGTGAGTGCTTTGCGAATACCTTCAGCGCTCAGACACATAGTCTCATCGATTTCAGCAAACACTGGAATACCTCCGGAAAAAAGTACTGCCTCTACCGATGCGATATAGGTGAAAGGAGGAACAATTACCTCATCTCCGGAGCCAACGCCTGCAGCTGCCAATGCACATGAAACGGCGGTTGATCCACTTGATACTGCATGTGCATATTTCGCCCCTGTAATTTTCTTAACCTCGTTTTCAAAGTCCCGCGCCTTCCAGCGGTCTTTGCGCTGTGCTTCGTGATTAAACCGGAAAAGGACACCCGTTTCCAGCACTTCGTCAATTTCTTTTCTCTCTTCAATTCCAAAAAGCTCGGTTCCCGGCATATTTTCGATATTTAAGGCTGCAAAGATAAATAAATAATGAATTCTAACGGTGATAAATCAAGTAGGTTGGTGGAAGTAAAAAGCCCGGATTTTGTAAAGGGAATTGCGGTTTACGGGCATCTGATTGATCACCAAACCCGGTGCGTTCATTATCATTCCTCTCAGGATGTTATTGCCATCAAATTTCAAATGCTGCGATCGTTACTTCCCTTGCTCAAGTTGTCACGAAGAAAGTTCTGACCATGCTGCCCGACAATGGGAAAAGAATGAACGAGATACAAAAGCTGTATTGTGTGGAGTATGCGGGCATGAGTTATCGATCAATGAATATTTTGACTGCGGGAACCAATGTCCTGCGTGTAATGCGGCTTTCAATTCCAATTGCTCGAAGCACTACTCTCACTATTTCGTCATGTAGGAAGGAACGCCAGATTTCTCAGCGTTGTATTCTATTATTTTAGTCATCATGTCTCGCAGGTTTTCAAAATTCTTCTTTCCCAGGAGCTCGCTGTACTCATCAGCAAGTTCATCCATACAACGCTTTGCCTCAATGACAAACTTCTTTCCGCGATCTGTGAGAAATACGATACTGCTTCTTCCATCTTCCCCGTGTGGTTCGGCAGTGATATAATGCCTTTCAATTAACTCGTTAAGGATTTTACTGGATGCCTGCTTGGTGACACTGAACCTTTTGGCAAGATCATTATTGGTAATGCCTTCCGGATCGATGTTCATCAGAAAAGGCATATATCCCAATTTGAAATTTTTGTATCCCCTTTCTTTCAACAATGCCTCGATATGCAGGTCAAGCTGTTTTTTCAGCTTACTCACAAGTTTTGCCCAATTGCAATGGCGTGTTAGCCGCAATTGCTCAAGCTCTTTATCAATTTCAATCGATTTCATAGAGAAACTAATTTACTATCGGTGGTCTTAACGCCGTTTCCATTAATAAGCGCAAAGATAATAAAAAAATAATTAGTCAATTAAGTTGACAATATAGTCAACCAAGTTTACTTTTGTCCCGTTCAAGAATTTATTATGGAAACACAGGAAAAACCTAAGAAGAAATTCAATCCGGCAATAGTAATCGGAGGATTAATTGTCGCCACTGGTCTATTTATCGGAATTCGGAGCTGGATTCATAGCCGTCACTATGAAAGCACTGACAATGCCAGTATTGAAGCAACGAATCTCCCAATGCTTGCGCGCGTGGCGGGATATGTTGACTCGCTCGCGATAAAAGACTACGGTGAAATTAAAGCAGGTCAATTATTGCTTGTTATAGATGATCGCGAATATAAAATAGCATTGCAACAGGCAGAAGCCGATCAGCAATCAGCACAGGCTGACCTTGAAAATGCGAAAGCAGGGCTCACAAATGCTCAAAAAAGTCTTGCATTGGCAAAATCTAATCTTGAAGTTCAGCAGGTGCGATTGAATAAATCACAGGATGATTTGAAACGTGATCAGGCACTCTTTCAGGATGGGTCTATCACAACGAAACAGCTTGATGACTCCAAGTCAAACCAATTAATTAATCAGAAGCAGTACAACTCCAACCAGGACCAGGTAGGTTCTGCCCTTGCACAAATCAATACAGCTAATGCCCAGATTCAACGAGCCCAGGCCCAAATTGAAACGCGAAAAGCGCTGGTTGATCTGGCTAAACTAAGATTATCATTTACCAGAATTTACGCTCCTGCCTCCGGAAAGATTGGCCGAAAGGCAATCGACAAAGGGCAATATGTCCAGCCTGGACAAACATTATTTACCATTATAAACAGTGAAGATTTCTGGGTGATCGCAAATTTCAAAGAAACTCAATTAGAGAAAATGAAGGAAGGACAGGAAGTAAACATTGAACTGGATGGTTATCCTGATGTTGAGATCAAAGGAAAGGTGTCGAGTTTAAGTGAGGCAACTGGCGCTAAATTCGCTTTGCTCCCTCCTGATAATTCTACAGGAAACTTTGTAAAAATTACTCAGCGGGTTCCGGTGAGAATTGAAATTGATAATCTCCCGCAGTACAAATCAATATTGCGCGGAGGGTTGAGCTTGACGGCAGAGGTTAAGGTTGATTGAATCGGTAATCAGGAATCAGTAACCTGTGATCGGTAGTTCGCACTCAATGGACTAATAACGATTAATAAACAAGGACCAACGAATCGGAAATGGATTTCAGGAAGGCAATTATAGTAATCACAGTGATCACGGCAGCGATCATGGAGCTGATCGATACGTCGATCATCAATGTGGCGCTATCTCAGATCAGTGGTAACCTTGGAGCTACTATTGAAGACACGTCATGGGTGATCACCGCATACGCTATTGCGAATGTTATCATTATTCCAATGACGGGTTTTCTTGCCCGTTATTTTGGTCGCAAAAATTACTACCTCACTTCTATTATCATATTTACAATTGCATCATGGCTATGTGGAAATGCCCCAGACCTGGTCACACTTGTGATAGCACGCTTCATCCAGGGAATTGGCGGTGGTGCATTACTTTCAACTTCGCAGGCAATTCTTTTTGACACCTTTGCTCCACCCAAACGACCAATGGCATCCGCTTTATTTGGAATGGGTATTGTCGTTGGACCAACGATAGGACCAATCCTCGGAGGCCATATTATAGACAACTATTCCTGGCCTTTGATCTTTACAATCAACATTCCTATTGGAATTGTCGCTGCCATACTCACCTATACATTTGTCGAGCAGAAGGAAGATGAACTTAACATTGATCGTAAGTCAATCAAGATTGACTATCCTGGAATTCTATTGCTGGCAAGCGGAATCGGTGCACTACAGTATGTGCTGGAAAAAGGAACGAGTGAAGATTGGTTCGATTCAAATCTGATTATTGCATTCACCGCTATTGCCATCATAGGAATCGTAGGCTTTATATTGTGGGAATTCAGGACTAAAACACCTGTAATTGATTTACGAATTTTAAAAGAGCGCAATCTTGCCGCGAGCAACATTCTGACGTTTGTTGTAGGATTCGGGATGTTCGGGTCGATCTTCATCTTCCCCGTTCTGGTGCAGCGTATATTAGGCTTCACACCAACCGATGCCGGCATGGGATTAGTGCCAGGAGCCCTGATAGCCATCTTTGTCATGCCGATTATTGGGCGATCAATCCAAGGAGGATTGCCACCAATTGTCTTTGTCATTCTGGGATTCGTGTTCTTTATTCTTCATGGATATACGGCATCACTTGCAACGCCCGAAGTCGGAAATGGCTTTTTTATATTTCCGCAGATTTTCCGCGGCCTTGGCACGGCCATGCTTACTGTACCATTGATCAATCAATCAGTTGTTGGGTTGACCCCAAAAGAAATACCCTATGCCATGTCTCTCACCAACATGATACGGCAACTAGGTGGCGCCGCTGGAATTGCGATCATGAATACATATGTGAATACCCGCTATTGGGTACATCGCACTGATTTGGTTTCCAACCTGGACGGTTCTGATCCTGAGTTCGCTCAACGGTTAGCACAAACAACTCAGGGAGTTATCGCCAACGGGGTCAATCCACTTCAGGCTAACGAAGTTGCTCTTCGTGCTATTGACGGAGCCGTGACAAAGCAGAGTTACATGCTGGGCTATCTGGATGGATTTCTACTCATCAGTGTCTTCTTCATAGTCGCTTCCCCTTTCATTTTCATGCTGAAAACTAAAAAGGCAGATACAGCGACGATGAAACAGGTGGCGGAGTCATCCCACTAACAGGATTATGAGATTTAAGGATTAAAACAGGATTTGAAAAAGATTTAATGGAATGAAAATATTTGATATGAAAAGTTTAAAACTAACGCTTGCAATAACCTTACTCACGGGGAACCTCTCCTTTGGACAGGAATCAAATCCGGAATTGAAAGCGCTTATCCAAAAATCATTTAATTACTTCCCAAGACTTAAAGAACTCAGTCAACAGGTTGAGATTAGTACCTTCCGGGAAGATGTAACTCGCGGCGGCTATCGTCCGGTAGTAAGTGCCAGCGCTACGTACAGTTATTTAAACCCGGTATCAATCATTAATATCCCGACGGGTCCGAATACTATTCAAGAGATACAAACACAGCCATACGGAAATCAAAACGCCAACATTGCTGTCAATCAATTGCTTTACGATTTTGGTCGCGCGAAACATAGCCTTGAAAAATCAAAGTATGATATTCTGATTGCACAGGATAATCTTGAATTGAACAAGGCAACTCTTGCATCACAGGTTGCAGCAACCTATTTCAGTATCCTCTACCTTGAACAATCAATTGTCGTGCAAGACTCTGTAATTCAGTATTTTAATCAGTATAAAAAACTGATTGACAACAAGATCAAACGTGGTGATGCACTTGAATTTGATGCATTAACCGCTCAAAGCAACATTGATCAGGCTGGAAATCGCAAAGTCGACCTTCAGAATCAGCTCCAGCGTCAGTATAACCTGTTGGCGTATTCTACAGGAGAATCTCAGACAAGTCTTGGAAACAACACTCCTCTCGATTTTCCACTTGGCACTATTTTAGAAGACTCTTTAATGGCAATTGCGCGACAGAACAACAAAGAACTTTCGGCCAGCAAGAAAAGGATTCTCTATCAGGAGGAAGATCTTGCGTTGAACCGAAGGAACTTTATGCCTACGCTCAATCTGAATGCTGCTGCGGGCTTTAAAAATGGTTACCAGCCTGATATCGCTCAAACCCGTTTCAATTATTTGATTGGAGCCGGTCTTAGTATTCCGATATATAATGGAAATCGTAGTCGCAACCAGGTAAAGATTGCAGAGAGCACACTGCTTTCAACAAAGTTTGCTGCCAACAATGCAGAGGCCGGAGTTAAGCGTGATATGGATCAAGCACTGGCAGATATCCAGGCTAGTACTGATCGTTTAAAAAACATTGAGAGCCAAATTTCACAGGCAAGTCGAGCGCTGGAGCTGGCCAAGTCCCGATTTAAGAACGGAACTATCACTTACGTGGAACTTCTTAATTCTCAAACCAATCTACAACAGGCGTTCTTATTCAAGCTTCAGTATGAATACCAGATGACATTGGCGAAAGTGGAACTGGCGAGGTTGATGGGGATAACGTATTGGTAAAGCAGAAAGCTTAGAGCCTGGATTATATCTAATTTATTTGGTGAGATCGATTCAAAGCGTAAAGCAAAAAGCTTAAAGCGGAAAGCCTAGATTGGTTTAAACTATTAGGGATATCATTTCAAAGCGTAAAGCAAAAAGCTGAAAGTGTAAAGCTTAGATATGCCTAATTTATTGGTGAGATCAATTTAAAGCGTTAAAGCAAAAAGCTTAAAGCGGAAAGCTCAGATGGGTTTAAACTATTAGGGATATCATTTCAAAGCGTAAAGCCCGGATACGTCTTAATTATTAGGGATATCTAGAGGCTGTAAAATAAACTGTGTCAAAGCAGGAAAACCACCAACTTTGAC
>JANYDR010000631.1 GCA_025363495.1 Cyclobacteriaceae bacterium
CAACAGTATCTGAAAAATGTTCTCAAAAATCCAACTATACGATCTCTCCCTCGACCTGCTTAGACAACTGATCGTCACTCCCTCCTTCAGCAAAGAAGAAGATAAGACAGCGGCTATTCTTGAAAATTTCTTTAAAAAGTATTCCATTACAACAGGACGTGTTGGCAATAATGTCTGGGCGAAGAATCAGAATTTTGATATTAATAAACCAACTATTCTTCTCAACTCACATCACGACACTGTTAAACCAAATCCAGCATATGAACGGGATCCTTTTTTACCCGCACTTGAAGACGGTAAGCTTTATGGTTTGGGGAGCAACGATGCCGGTGGACCGCTGGTCTCATTGATTGCAACATTTTTACATTTCTATGATCAGTTAAACCTGAAATACAATTTCGTATTTGTAGCATCCGCGGAAGAGGAGATATCAGGGACAGGCGGAATTGAGAAAGTTTGGCCTTCACTACCAAAAATTGATTTCGCCATTGTAGGTGAGCCGACTCTCACGGAGGTTGCTGTTGCTGAAAAAGGTTTATTAGTCATTGACTGTGTAAGTCTTGGCAAAGCCGGACACGCAGCACGCGAAGAAGGAGAGAATGCTATCTATAATTCATTGAAAGATATTGAATGGTTTCGTAGCTATGAATTTCCAAAGATTTCTCAGGCACTTGGTAAAGTCAAAATGTCCGTCACAATGATACAGGCTGGTCAGGCGCACAACCAGGTCCCTCCTGAAGCAAAATTTACAGTTGACATTCGCGTTACAGATGGGTATACATTGGAAGAAGTTCTTGCTACCATCAAGCAGAATGTAACTTCAATAGTAACACCACGTTCACTTCGCCTGCGTCCTTCGGGAATACCAGAGACTCATCCACTTGTCATCGCAGCAAAAAAACTTGGCAAAAAACTTTACGGCTCCCCTACCACTTCCGACCAGGCATTAATTCCGGTTGACTCAATAAAAATGGGACCAGGAGATTCTGCAAGGTCGCACAGTGCAGACGAGTTTATTTATATCAAAGAAATTGAGGAGGGGATTGAGGAGTATGTGAGGTTGGTGGAGAATCTGTAACTGGTTGCCGGTTGCCAGATACAGGTTGCCGGGCACTCCACATTAGTCATGTTTTCCTTTGTTAATGAATTTATTAAAGTCGTAGAGGTATCCGATCCTTGTCAGCGTTATGAAAAGCTACAGGGATTTGGAAATTTATCTGGAGTCTAAGCTGCTTGCCATTGAAATTCATAAATTGTCGTTGAGTCTTCCTAAGTTTGAGATGTATGAGGAAGGAAGTCAGATCAGAAGATCCTCAAAAGCAGTGACTTCAGCAATTGTAGAAGGCTATGGGAGAAAGAGATATAAAGCCGATTTTATAAAACACTTGATTTATGCTCAGTCTGAATGTGACGAAACCATCCTTCATTTAGATTTCCTATTTGAAACAAAATCTATGAACGACAAGGGAACGTATGATCTTCTTAATAAAGATTACGACTTACTCAGTAAACGAATAAATAAATTTACCCAATGGGCCGAATCTAATCTTAACGAATTTCCAAAATCTGAAACTAACATCCATTAACTTGCACCCCGGAAACCTGCACCCGGCAACCGGCAACTCCTATGAAACTCTGGCAAAAAGACAAAGACTCTCTCTCTGAAGTAACCGATTTCACTACCGGCAGCGACCGTGATCTTGATCTTTACCTTGCGCGCTATGATGTACTGGGCTCCCTTGCTCACATCACCATGCTCCAATCAATCGGGTTATTGAAAAAGGATGAATTAACAACGCTGTCATTTGAATTAAAAAATATATACTCCGCCATTGAAAGTGGAAAATTTACTATTGAAGATGGAGTTGAAGATATTCATTCACAGGTTGAATTGATGCTTACAAGAAAATTAGGCGACATCGGAAAAAAGATTCATAGCGGGCGATCACGCAATGATCAGGTGCTGGTAGATAGTAAACTTTTTCTCAGAAATGAAATTCAAACGCTTGTCGCAGAAATAAAAAACCTGTTTGACCTTCTCATTGCTAAAAGCGAAGAACATAAAAATGTTTTGCTTCCGGGATATACTCACCTTCAATTAGCGATGCCTTCTTCATTCGGATTATGGCTTGGGGCTTATGCTGAAAGTCTGGTGGACGATGTGATTACATTGAAATCCGCTTATGAGATTGTTAATAAAAATCCA
>JANYDR010000111.1 GCA_025363495.1 Cyclobacteriaceae bacterium
TTCTTATCGGTAAATGTTATGTGTAATTCTTTCACCTTTTGGGTTTTAATCGTTCTTTCTTCAAATCTAACAGAATCAATCAATTATGAAATATCAACCTGTCTATTGCATAATATCGGTTAAATGTCACGCCAATGAGCGTTAAAAATCCGCTAAGAAGTCCTGTCCGCAAGCGATTCTTTTCATAAGAAGCCAATTGATCCCCGGCTTTGAATTTCGAAAAAGCAAATAGCGGAAGAAATAACAAAACAAAAGACATAAAACCATAAGTCCCCAATCCCCACGTTGCAAGATTTCCAGCACCAGGTAAGTTTAAAAGACTCATGATCCATCCGATAGCCATCATCATACTTGATATCAGGCCGATTACGTAGGTTAACTTTTTCATAAGTATCATTTTCGGGTTTAATAATAAAATTGTTTCATGTTGAATTCCGTGCAGGCCACGCGGTGCAAGTTCGCGGAGCGACTCATCCAGCGCCGCCATAAAGTCTTTTCCATTGTCAACTTTTTGTTCTATGTCGCAGCATAGGTGATCAATCAAATCATCTTTCAATGAAGAAATTGTAATACCATTCAACTCCAGCTCCTGCCGAATAATGTTTATCTGGGCTTCGGAGAGTGTCATGCGGATTTAATAGATGTTTCTGGAAAAACGATCTTGGTCAATGTCTTCATGAAGTCCTGAAGTTCCTGAACATATAATACCTTTTCGGCATGACCGTGAGTTGTGAGATAATAGTACTTACGGACTCTCCCACCCACCACTTCCTCCTTAAAGGAAAGCAGACCGTCACTCGTCATTTTTTGCAACGCCGGATAAAGTGATCCGTCTTTTAATAAGATTTTTCCACCCGACAATTCTTTTACCCGCGTGGATATCTCATATCCATACATTCTCTCTTGTTCGGACAATAATTTCAGCACAATAGCTGAAATAGTGCCTTTTAGCAGCTCTTTTGAATACATAGAACAAAGATATATCATGATATGATATATCAAAACAAATTCAGAATATTTTACCAGTTTGCTAAATACCCAATGCATTTCGCCCCCGCCTGTCAGTTCCGTTCAGGCGAAAAGCGGTAAGTTTTAACTACGAACAGTACAAAAAGATATTTTGCTAATAGCTTTGCGGGCTTTGCGATATTCCTTTGCGCTTTGCGTGAAACTTTACGAGCAAAATTTTCAATCATTTAGAGAGTCACAAATTCAAATGCCAGATCTAAGAATCGTCTTTATGGGCACCCCGGAGTTTGCCGTACCCAGCCTGGAAATACTTGTTGAAAATAAATTCAATGTAGTAGCCGTTATCACTGCCCCCGATAAACCTCAGGGCCGTGGACAAAAACTGACACCATCCCCTGTCAAAGAATCAGCCCTTAAGCATAACATCCCTGTTCTCCAACCGACTAACCTAAAATCACCCGGCTTCATAGACGAACTCAGAGGCTATAATGCAAATCTTCAAATCGTAGTTGCGTTCAGAATGTTACCTGAAGCAATCTGGGCAATGCCTACCGTTGGAACATTTAATCTTCACGCCTCACTCCTGCCCCAATATCGTGGCGCGGCCCCGATCAACTGGGCCGTCATTAATGGAGAGAAAGAAACTGGCGTTACAACTTTCTTCCTCAAACATGAAATTGATACGGGTGGAATAATCTTCCAGGAACGAGAACCGATTCATGAAAATGATAATGTTGGAACATTATATGATAGACTGATGAACAAGGGGGGACAACTTGTTTTAAGAACAGTTAAGGCAATAGAAGCCGGCAATTATCCAAACGTACCTCAAACTGCCAATGCCGACGAGATTAAACATGCACCCAAGATTTTCAAAGAGACATGTGAGATCAAATGGAATCAACCTTCCGAAACGATACGTAATTTTGTAAGAGGATTAAGTCCTTATCCTGCAGCCTGGTCAATCATCAAAGAAAAAACCTTTAAAATATTCTCAGTCTCACTCACATCAAATAATCAACAAGGGGATACCGGCGTATTAAAGACCGACAACAAAACTTATCTTTACATTAAGACTTCCGATGGATGGATTTCAATCGATGAGCTTCAACCGGAAGGAAAACGAAGAATGAAGATCGATGAATTTTTTAGAGGAAATAAATTAATTAATCCAGCGTAATGTGCGAACCCCTGGCAACCTGTAACCGGCAACAATGATCATCTCCTTAATAGCAGCCCTCACCACCAACCGCGTCATTGGTAAAAACAACGACCTCCCCTGGCGTTTACCCGACGACATGAAATACTTCATACAAACTACCAAAGGCCATGCTGTGATTATGGGAAGAAAAAATTACGATTCCCTTCCTGATAAATTCAAGCCGTTGCCTAACCGGATGAATATTGTGGTCACCCGGCAAAAAGATTTTAAAGCACCAGGATGCAAGGTCGTTCACTCATTGGATGAGGCCATTGAACTAGCCAAAACCACCAACGAAGAAGAAGTCTTCAACATCGGAGGGGCTGAGCTATTCACACAAGGAATGGCTCATGCTAATCGACTTTACCTTACCGAGATTCAGACTGAACTTCAGGGAGATACATATTTTCCGGTTCTCAATAAGTCAGAATGGATCGAAATCTCGAGAATCCATCATCACAGTGATGACCGCCACGCATACGCCTTCGATTTTGTAGTATATAACCGAAAACTGTAATCATTCTTTTGATTATCTTGCTTTCATGGAAACACACAAAAGAATTCTCGCTATCCTATTCATCATATCCGGAGCTCTTCAGATTGTTGGAATGCTCTTTATTTCAACATTGATCAGCGCAATTTTTCCCATGATTTTTGAGCAGGCCGATCCGGAAGTAGGCTGGATCGTTGAATGGATCGTTCCTTTTATCAAAATTATTTCTGTCATTGTAATAGCCTTCCTTTCCATTCCATCCATCGTTGGGGGCTGGGGGCTTCTTAACCAAAAGAAATGGGCAATGACCCTTGTCCTCATTATGGGTTGTTTAAAGTTATTTTCCTTTCCGATAGGAACAGCGCTGGGTGTTTACACAATCTGGGTGTACTCGGAAGACAGTCGCGAAAAAGCGAAGGTTTAATCCATTCATTCATGGCGACATTAAAATCAAAAGTCATCTGGCTTACAGGTGCCTCCTCTGGTATTGGGGAAGCACTGGCATATGAACTTTCCCACAAAAATGTAAAACTGATTTTATCCGCCCGCCGAAAGGACGAGCTTGAGCGTGTCAAGGGAAATTGTCATCCGGCAGCTCAACGAGATATCAAAATTTTACCATTGGACCTTGCTGATGCAAGCACATTAAAGCTTATTACCGAAGCAGCAATTCATTATTACGGTCATATCGATATACTTATCAATAACGGCGGAATCAGTCAGCGGAGCCTGGCAAAAAATACAATGCTCGATGTTGACCGACGGATTATGGAAGTAGATTACTTCGGTACCATTACCCTGACCAAATATCTTCTTCCGCATTTTTTACAACGGAAAAAAGGACATTTTGTAACAATCAGCAGCGTCATGGGAATTATAGGCACGCCTTTTCGCTCTGGTTATGCAGCTGCAAAACATGCACTCCATGGCTTTTTCGATTCACTTCGCGCAGAACTGTGGAAGGAGAGTAAATCAATTCATGTCACGATTATTTGCCCGGGTTGGGTAAAGACTAACGTAACAATGAATGCGTTGATTGGCGATGGATCAAAGCTCAATCAAATGGACTCGACTACCGACAATGGTCTTAGTGCTAAGTATGTGGCAAAAAAAATTGTCAGCGTTTTACAATCACAAAAGAAGGAAGTTTATATAGGAGGATTAAAAGAAGTCTTTGCAGTCTACGTGAAACGGTTCCTTCCAGGTCTTTTTGCATTAATTGTACGTAACGCTAAAGTCCGGTGACGTACGAATGGTATGAGTACCCGCTCATTATTGCAGTAGGTTTTGGAGCAGCTTTTCTAAATACCGTCGGGGGCGGCGGCTCTCTTTTTTCGGTCCCCATTCTCACTTTCATGGGCTTGCCAATCACCATAGCAAATGCAACGAGTCGTGTAGCATTGCTTTTTCAAAATATTTCGGCTGTAGGTGGCTTTAAAAGTAAAGGTGTCGAATTGCCCTGGCCCTATAGTCTGTACCTGGGACTTGCTTCGCTTGGTGGAGGACTTATAGGTTCACTCGTTGCATCCAAAGTGCCTGATGAGGTTTTCACTAAGATTTTTGTACTGGTCATGTTCCTGGCTGTTTTCCTGATCATCTATGATCCCTTCAAATCAAAAGGTCAGGAAAAACTTGATACCAAAAGTCAGGTGATAGGAACCATTTCCTTTTTCTTTATTGGAATTTATGGAGGATTCATTCAGGCGGGTATTGGCTTTTTGGTAATTGCTGTGCTTAGCCTTGTGAATAACCTGAGCTTAGTAAAGAGCAACTATGTAAAAGTCTTTGCCGCTATCATTTACACAGCTGTGTCCGTAGCTGTTTTCGCCTGGCAGGGGAAAGTGCTCTGGATGACCGGATTCATTCTAGCCATCGGCCATGCTCTTGGCGGTTGGTACGCCAGCAGATGGTCAGTGACGGCTGGGGAAGTCTGGATTAAACGCGTAATGATTATTTCCATCATTGGAATGGCTATTAAACTTTGGTTTTTTTAATTTGAATCATGCCTAACCGGTTGCGAAAATTAATTTTAGGAGAACAACCGTACATTCCGTCTCGATCCAAGTACAAAAGAGTTGTATTGACGAGTCAATTGAGTCTATTGACAGTCGTTATTTCACTTGTCTTTTTTGTGATCGATGCCATCTATCAAACTTCTGAGTACGTACTTCCATTCCATCTTGGTTGCGCTGCCCTGGCGACTGTCAGCTTCATGTTAAATCGTAAAGGCAGGCATACTGCCGCAAAGATTATATTAGCCCTGACTGTAAATTTTTCGATTTATCTTTTTTCCGAAAGAGAGCCTATGGAAATTGGCTTATATATGTTCTTTATCATTACCAACGTAGGAACAATTGCAGCTTTTGGATTTGAGGATAAAAAACTCGCCATTGTCTTTATCTCTCTTTCAATGATACTATTTGTAGCATCTCTTTTTACAGACATCACCATTCTTCCGAGAGTGGCCGGAGACGCTGAATACATTAAGTTTAATATCTTCCTGAATTTTCTAATTTGCTTTGTCGCGAGTACGGTGATCATTTACTTTCTCATCAATCTCAACCATCGCTCGGAGAAAGCTCTTATCGAAAATGAGCAGCAGATGATCCTCAAAAATGAGGAACTAACGAAGCTCAATTCTGAACTTGACAGGTTTATGTACAGCACCTCGCATGATTTACGCTCCCCGATTAGTTCGGTGCTTGGACTTATTCAACTGACGAAAATGACAGACGATTCTTCAGAGATTAAGACCTACATGGAAATGATGGAAGAACGGCTTGCCAGCCTGAATAAATTCATCAAGGATATTTCAGACTATTCCAGAAACGCCCGCACAGATGTTAATCAGGAAAAAATATATGCCTATAAAGTAATTAACGATATCGTTGAGAATTTAAAGTTCTATCCTGGAGCGGAAAAAGTGAAAGTAGATATGGCGCTGGATCACGAGCTAATGGTTACTACAGATCCCACGCGATTTCACATTATTTTCAGCAACCTTATTTCGAATTCATTCAAATATGTGGATCCTTACAAAGAGCAGCCTTACATTAAAGTAACTGCTCTTGTAAATGGTGGGCATATTCACTTCAATGTAGAAGATAATGGTGTAGGGATTTCAGAAAAGTACCTTCCTAAAATTTTTGATATGTTCTTTCAGGCTCACGAGAAATCCGAAGGATCAGGTTTGGGCCTCTATATTGTCAAGGAAGCGGTTGGTAAACTAAAGGGAACAATTACGGCCAAATCGAAGTTAGAGGTGGGGAGTAGTTTTGAGGTGATAATACCAATTGGGGATTTGAAACTTGAAACTTGAAAATGGCCTCCGGATGTTGCCTCCAGGTAAAATGAAAAAATGCCACCTCGTTGAAGCTACGGCGGCTGAAAAAAAACTAAATTCGATATTATGCTGACATGGAATGATGTGATCCGATTTTCAACGAAAGGAAATCCGACGCCACCCAGGAGGGTTGAAAAAAGTGATGAGGAATGGAAGAAAATACTAACGCCTGATCAATATTTTATAGCGCGTAAGAAAGGAACAGAACGTGCCTTCACGGGCGAATACTGTGAAGCACATGACCCGGGCTTGTATGCCTGCCGCTGCTGCGGAACATTATTGTTCGACTCAAGCCTGAAGTTTGAATCAGGAACAGGATGGCCAAGCTTCACGCAGCCCTACGAAGACAACGTCGTTGCCTATCATAATGACAGTGCTTATGGAATGGTTCGTGTGGAAGTTACATGCAACGTATGCGATTGTCACCTTGGCCATATATTTCCTGACGGTCCCAAACCAGGTGGTCTGCGCTATTGCATCAATTCCGCTTCTATTGTTCTCGCTGAAAAAGTAAAAGCATAATACCATGAAGCTGCTACTCGTTGGTCTTTTTGCATTGACATTGTTTTCATGTTCAAAGTCAAAAATTCCGGATATGACCAATGACAGCACATACTATTCTGAAAAGTACCGGCCTCAATTCCATTTTTCTCCGGAAAAAAATTGGACAAATGATCCGAATGGATTGGTGTACTATGATGGTGAATACCATCTTTTCTATCAGTACAATCCTTATGGCAATACATGGGGTCACATGAGCTGGGGACATGCTGTGAGCAAAGACCTTTTGCATTGGGAGCATTTACCGATTGCTCTTTCGGAGTACCTGGATCCAGCAACGGGTGACAGTACTATGATTTTTTCAGGAACAGTAGTAGTTGATAAAAACAATTCAAGTGGTTTATGCACAGGCAAAGATTGCATGGTTGCCATCTACACCTCCCATGTCCATAAAGATAATCAGGGACTTGTCCAGCATCAAAGTATGGCGTACAGTAATGATAAGGGAAGGACGTGGAAACGCTACAACAAAAACCCAATTCTCGATATACAGAGAAAAGATTTTCGCGACCCAAAAGTTTTTTGGCATGAACCGCAGCAGGCATGGATCATGCTGCTGGTTATTCCCGATTTATTTAAAGTGCGTTTCTATAAATCAACAAACCTTAAAGAGTGGACGCAGTTGGGAGAGTTTGGTGATATCGGCGATACTACCCGTATTTGGGAATGTCCGGATATGTACGAGCTACCAATCGAAAATGAAGCCGGCAAGAAAAAATGGGTGCTATCATTATCCGGGAGTCATCCTGCCGGACCAGCATTTGTGGGTATGCAATATTTTATTGGAGAGTTTGATGGAACAACATTCAAAGCCGACGACCCAAAACAACCACCTCTTTATGTTGATTACGGAAAAGATTTTTACGCGGGCATTGTATTTAATAACATTCCTAAAGAAGATGATCGAACAATCATGATTGGTTGGGCGAATAACTGGACATATGGAAATCAGATTCCTACGTCGCCGTGGAGGAGTGCAATGTCAATTCCAAGAGAATTATCGTTAAAGAAAATGGCGAAAGGATTTCGATTGATACAACATCCCATTAAAGCAATTTCGTCGATTAGAGGAGAGGATATAAAAGATTTATCGAGTATTTTAAAACAATCATTTGAACTTGAGATTGCGATTAATGTCTCCGAAGGGAAAGAGTCTGGTGTAATTTTAAAAAATACCGACTCTTACACAAAGATTGGATACAATTCATCTTCACATGAGGTCTTCATCAATCGGACCATGTCAGGAGATGTCAGTTTTAATAAAGACTTTGCAAGCATTGATCGGGTTAAGACTGAACCTACCGACGGAAAAATTAAACTTCATGTCTTCTTTGATTATTCTATAATAGAAATTTTTGCTAACGACGGTGAGGCGACCATCTGCGAGCAGGTTTTTCCCGACCCTGGTCCAACTATAGTAAGCTCTTTTGGGGCGGATTCTGTTACTATCACTGGATGGGAGATTAAGTCTACCTGGAGATAATATATTGAAATTTTTGCTTCTGATGTTTCCCGCAGATCTGCGCGGAATTCCAGGCCGCACGTTCGGCGAACATTTCCGTGGATTTAAGTCAGCGAGAATCTGTGGGAATGTATTTAAATTTTCCCGACTACTGAGTCAACGGAAAGTCGAAAATCACAAAAGTATTTCTTCATTCAACCAGGCATTCATAGTTTTTTTGGCGAGTGTCTCTTGTTTACTCCTGTTTATGCTTGTTTCAATTATCCGCGATATTCTCTATAGAAAAGAAGCTGAAGAAAAACTAAGAAAATATTCGATCCTTGAATCAAAAAGCAAGGAAATGGAGCAATTTGCTTACATAGCCTCCCACGATTTACGTGAACCTTTGCTTACCATAAAAAACTATGCTGAAATACTTATTGAGGATTGCAACAAATATCTCACAGAGAATGGTAGACACTATACTGAATCCATTTCAAAATCTGCTAACCGAATGGAGACACCGATCAATGGTTTGCTGGATTATTCTATGCTTAGCAAAGTAAAGCAAATACAGAATGTGGATTGCAATGAGATAATGAAAGAGGTGCAGGCTGATTTGGATTTATTGATCACTTCAACGAATACCAACATCATTTTTAAAACGTTACCAATTCTAAAAGCTTATCCCCTGGAATTAAAACTTCTCTTCCAAAATCTTATCGACAATGCCATCAAATTCAGAAGAAAAGATGTTATTCCCGAAATAAACATCACAGCTCAAAAGATTAAAGATGGATGGCAGTTTGAAGTCAAGGACAATGGAATTGGCATTGAAAAAAATGATCAGAAAAAGATATCCATTATATTTCAACGTCTTCATAATAGAAATGAATATCCCGGCACAGGAAAAGGACTGGCCCACTGTAAGAAAATAACAGAATTACATAGCGGAAACATCTGGATTGAATCTAAGCCCGGAGATTTCAGTAGTTTTTATTTTACCATTTTGACTGAATCATTATGAAGATAAAGCTCAATTGTGTTTTATTGATAGACGATGACGACGACTCCAATTACTTTCATCGCCGGCTATTAAATAAAATAGATTGCACTGAAAATATTCAGGTTGCGCTTGATGGAAGAGAAGCACTGAATTTTCTAAATACCACAATAAATAAACATTATCCCCCTCCCGCCGTTATATTTCTTGATATCAACATGCCGGGGATGAATGGTTGGGAGTTTCTTGAAGAATACAAAAAAACGAAGACGCAATAAAAGCAGAGATCATTCCTGTGATCCTGACCAGCTCCATAAATCCGGATGACAGGGAAAGAGCCAAAGTCTATAATGATGTGAAGGATTTCCACAATAAATACATTAACAAGGAAGAGCTCATCAAAATTCTGAAGAAATATTTCCCAGCGCATTTTTAATCTTCGACGTATCCGACCTGAGAACTCAGAATTTCTTTTCTGCAATCTTCCTGATCAATTTTACACGCTCCGGATCAACTGTCCTTACCATATACTCATTCTTACCCTCCTCGCCCATAGCTGATATCTTTTGATTCTGAAATACCATAGAACTTAGTCGCTGAGTTGTAGCGGAGAAATGAATTTCTTTTACGTGAGTCTTCTTAACAATTTCTTCCACCGTGTTCTCATTCACACCTGAACCTGCCATGATTGAAATTCTATCTCCTGCCTTTTCAACTAATTGACGAATCATGTCCACTCCTTTATCAGCTTTAGGCTGCTGACCGGATGTAAGTATGCGGGAAAATCCAACCTCAATACAATCCTCCAGAGCCTCAAATGGATCACGGGTCATATCAAAAGCCCGGTGGCATGTTACTTTGAGGGGCTTTGCCTTGTCGATAAGCTCTTTACAACGCTTTTTATCTATTGTTCCATCCTGATTTAAAATTCCAAGAACAAAACCATCTACACTGATTTTCTGACATTGAAGAAGATCGCGTTTCATGGTATGAAATTCGTAACTGCTATAGAAAAAATCGCCACCGCGCGGACGCAACATTACAAATACGTCCATTGTTACGTTTGCGCGAACAACCTCGACAATCCCCATGGAAGGAGTAGTACCGCCATCCGCCGGGTTATCGCAAAGTTCAATACGGTCTGCTCCACCCTCCTGTGCCTTAAAGGCCGACTCTATATTATACACAACTACTTCGCATATCATAAGATTATTCTATGTAGATTTAATTTCCCCACTAATATATGAGAACAATAACTGTTTTTGCTAGTCTATATCTTTTGCTGTCTGTTCCACTGAAAGCCCAGACCACCGACAGCCTTGCCATCAAAAAATATTATGAGGAAAACACGATCCTGTGGCTGGGCAGCGGGAAATATTTTAAAGGTTTAAAATCATTTCCTCTGAGGAATCTCAAAAATGAGATCAGGTATTCTCCCGACGCCAAATATGAATTTGATCAGTATAGAAATAGCAGAAAAATATATACTGGAATCTTGATTGCCGGAGACGCTCTGCTTATTTCCTCTCTTTTTGTAAAGGATCGCGACACAAAGTTTGGCCTGTTGTTAGGATCAGTCATTACATTTTCTATTGGAATTCCCGTTAGCATAAGCTCGACACGAAACCTTCATCGATTTATCTGGCTTCAAAACCGGGATGTGCTTTTGAGGTGAACTGGTGTTGGAAAATTAGGAATTAGGCATTGGGAGACCTCGCATCAAAGTAAATTAGTCAAGTAATTTGTCCCATCTCCTAATACCTAATGCCTAATACCCAATTCCTAATAATAACTCTTCGCTTCGAACAACTCATTATTGATCGAATTGGAGTATACTGCAAACGTAAACCCTTTCTGCAATGCAAATGCTCCGTGTTCCCCATTCTTATTAATTGCCAGGAAACCTACCTGCATCTCTTTGGACTTCTTTGGTTGGTTTTTTACGATTCGTCCAACGGCTTTCTCACATGCTTCTTGTGGTGAATTGCCCTGGCGCATCAATTCAACTACAAGGTGTGAACCACAGATCCTGATGACTTCCTCACCAACGCCGGTAGATGTTGCCGCTCCGATTTCATTATCAACAAATACTCCCGCCCCGATTATAGGAGAGTCCCCAACCCGTCCACGCATCTTATACGCCATGCCACTCGTGGTGCAGGCAGCAGAAAGATTTTGATTCATGTCCAGAGCCAGCATTCCAATGGTATCGTGATTTTCAATATTAACAATAGGTTTATAGTTAGCTGTCTTTAACCATTCCTTCCAGGCTTTTTCCGAAGCCGGTGTGAGAAGATTTTGTTTTTTAAATCCATTGGCAAGAGCGAACTGAAGTGCACCATCTCCGATAAGCATCACATGTGGAGTTTTCTCCATCACTTTTCGCGCCACAGAAATTGGATGGACTATATGTTCCAATCCTGCTACTGATCCGCAATTCGCAAACTCATCCATGATGCATGCATCAAGCGTAACATGACCGTCGCGATCCGGCGCACCACCATATCCAACTGTAGTTATCAATGGATCAGCTTCGGGAACATGCACTCCCATTTCTACGGCATCTAGCGCCCTGCCTTTGTTAGTTAAAACTTTCCAGGCTTCCGCATTCGCAGGTTTGCCAAAATCCCAGGTAGAAATGACAACGGGTTTGGTTGGCTCAGCGGTTTTGCTTTTTGCAAAGAGGCTGGTGAATGGTAACAGGGTTGAGAGTACTGCACTGGTTTGGAGGAATTTTCTTCGGGAGGGTTTCATGGGGATAGAAGTTATGAGGCGTAAGATCGGTTTTTTTCCCACGGATGGCACGGATTTTCAAGGACAAATCTAACATAAGAGGGAATTTCTTGCCACAGATTTCACAGAGGAACACTGATCATTGCTGATGATCTGTGGATTTTATCATTCGTAAAAGTGCCTTTAATTGTTTCCGCGAAATCCGATAGCTATCGGATCTGTGCAATCTGTGGCAAAGTTTTCTATTCCTTTCCGCAGGTCGGCAATAATGTTTTACCCAAAAGGAGTCTTAGAATCCGTGCCAGGAAAATATGCGCGTTCGATCTGTGTAATCTGTGGGAAATGCATTATTTAATCGCCGAATAATCCACCTTCAAATCGTTCCCACTTATAAAATCCAACGGCTTATACTCTTTATACCCTGGAAAAATATATCCCAATTTCGGATTGGTGAGTTTTCGCATAATTATTTCACTTAGCACGGTTCTATAATCAGTAGTCACCGCCAGATCAACACTATTATCCAGCTGCTGATTTTCAAGACCTGGCCATTTACCATACATCTTTCCACCTTTCACATCACCCCCCAACACAAACATGACATTCCCATGACCATGATCCGTACCGCCGCTCTTATTCGATTTTAACCTTCTCCCAAATTCACTCATCACCATGATGGTTATCTTACTATGATAATTGGAAAGATCATTATAAAATGCACCCAATGATTTTGAAAGCCCCTCTGTAAGGCTTGCAAAAGTATTCGCCTGATGTTCGTGTGTATCCCAACCACCATAATCAACGGATGCAACTTGAAGTCCCATATCCATTTTGATGATCTGAGCCAACGTCTGCAACGACTTTCCAAATGGATTCTCAGGATATTTTGAATCATTTTCCGGCGCATACGGAACAACCTTACCGGTAAGGTCCTTGGGCAAATGATCATTAATATATTTGATAGAATTCAAAGCATTGTTAGCCGCTTCATCCAACAATGTCTTACCGGTATAAAAACTCCTTAAAAAATCATTGTATTTAGGATCTCCTCTTAATTTATATTCATTGATATTATTCACCGCCAATGTAGAATTATTCCCAAGAAAAGAAGTTGGCATGCTTGCGCTGATTGCCATCGAGGGAAACATATTGGAAGAATTGATACTTGTCGTGCTATTCAGATAACGCGTGAACCAGCCCTCCGAAAGATTTTTATTGTCCAATGATCCTCTCTCGATAATGTCCATCGCATCAAAATGACTGCGTGTGCCATTGGTCAATCCTGCCGCATGAATAATCGCCAATGCATTGGAATCATAGAGTTCTTTTAGTTCGGGAGCTTTTTTGTGCAACCGGAAATCTAATCCAGACAACGCATTGCCAAGCAACAAACCTTCATTGTCTCCACTATCGGTAACCCGAAGCTCATAGGGTCGATCCGCAGCATACGACAAATCATTAACAGGCGCCACTAAATTAAGTCCATCACAGCCACCTCGAAGAAAAACATAAATAAAAATCTGATTTGCTTCACCTTCTGGTGCAAACGCAAAACCCGAAATCCTGCTGCCAGCCATTGCTGCAATAGCGGCTGAACATCCTCCCAAAAATTCTCTTCTCTTCATTTTATTTCAGTTGAAAGTCAGGTGTCATTGAAAGTAAGGCGATGAGATTGCTGACCCGTCCTTCAAATTGATTGTCAGGAATAGGTTCATCGTTCTTTTTTCCATTCGCGACATAGGTTGCCATGGAAGCAAGAAACTCGGGCGATTTATTCTTCTGAAGGATTCGCTTTGTCCAGAATTCAGAAACCTGGGTCGGTGTTTTTAGATCACCAGGTGTAATCGACCGGAATGTGTAGTTGGTTAATTTATTTTGTTTGTTAACCACCAGATTGACGGCAGTGTTCCACCGCGCCAACATCGTATTGGAGCTCAGCCAATATTCAGATTTATCCGGATGCCCCGTTGGCGTAGGCCATTGATAATGGAAGTATCCCATTTGAGAAAGCTGTCCTGTTAAGCTGCTGTTAGGAGTAAAATCCGCAGAGGTTGTTCGCAATAAAGAAGCAATCAATTCAAACGGCCTCTTGACTTTCTGACCCCATGAGCTTGTCATTTCTTTTGAGAGCAAAATGAAACGCAACACTAGCCTGATTTGATCCGGGCTCTTTTGATATTTAGTCCAGACAGCAACAGCAGCATTTACAACTGAGACAGGTGGATTATCAGATATAAATCTTTTGCAAAGTTTTTGACAAACATGTTTGGCTGTAGCGGGATGATATGCTACGAGATCAAGCACTTTTAATCCATCTGCCAATGGTGGTTGATTGGGATCGAACTCAACACCTAATACACGTTTCTGATAGTTGTCATGCCATCCATCGTAGTAATAGAAACTTCCGGTGTTAGGTAGCGTGTCTCCTTTGCTTAATCCCGATCCATCAGCAATAGTCCATCCTGTAAAAGATCTGGCTGCTTCATATACATCTTCATCGATGTAACCGATCGGTTTTCCATTCAATGCGCCAGGCACCTCTCTCCAACGGTTATATAAGTTGTTGTAATAATGATCCGAACCAAGCGTATGTAATTCAAAAAGCTCCCGGGCAAAATTTTCATTGGCCGGACTAGCCTTACTGGAAAAATTATCTAGGTAATACTGTATGGCAGTGCTCTTCGCTACATCCTCCAGAAACGCTCTGAAATTTCCAAAGCAATTTTTTCTTATTACATCGCGATCATAAATAGGAAACGTTGAAGATATTTTCGTTTCGGAATAAGCATTCACATTAAAGTGGTTGTGCCAGAATTCCACCATGACCTCACGCAACTGCCATTTGCTGTACACAGCTCTTACCCATGATGCCACGCGAACTTCTTCGACGGGCCTAACGCGTTCCTGGTTTGCCATTGGAGTTTTGAAGTCCGTCAGCGGCCAGAGTTTATCAATAGTTGCACTCAGATAAGTCAATGGACGATCTTCGTCCATTGCCGGGTATTTATCAACACTTTCATCATACTTAATATGAAGCATGAGTGAGCCAAGTCGTGTATTCACAGCTTCGTCGTCAGAGTCATTTGGATTAAGCTGCTCATCGATATATGCAGTCAGTCCTTTATTTTTTACCGCTTCAATATTTTCTGTGGTAGCGCCATAGCTGATGCGATTGAGCGCAACAATATGGACCTCCGGCGCTTTCAGTTCTTCGGCAAAATCAGGAAAGTCAAATAAGAGCGTACTAAGAAAGTTTTTTCGCGTGTGCATGCAGAAATGGTTATATCCGGGGTATTGAACGAACGGGTAAGTAACTGTAAAAATTGTGCCACAAAAAAGAAAATGAGGAATTAAAAATGAAAGAATGAAGGAATGTTGCTACGAGATTTACGTAGTGTTATTACCAAAAGAAGTTTCAATAATGATCCGATGTAATTTGTGCTATCGGTGGGAAATGCCTTCTAAAAAACGGATCCTATCAACCTGGGTACCGGAGCTTTTTACTTTCAGCTTTCTACTTTCAACTCATTTATCAATCACCCTCCTCGCCAATCTAAACCTCTTCACATAATAATCAGAGTATAGGTTCGTCTCCACCACTCCAAGCGTAGTAGACGCGTGAATAAATTTAACATTGTCGTGACCCTTTACATCCGTAACAATTCCCACGTGCGTGATCTCTTTTTTCTTTTTGCCTGTTGCGAAGAACAAAAGATCGCCAGGCTGAAGGTCTTTCATTTTTACTTTTGCACCTACGTTGGATTGCGCATCGGCCTGACGTGGTAGGGTAATATTAACAGCACTGAAAGCATTGGTGGTCAGTCCCGAGCAATCAAGCCCTGAACGGGTGGTACCGCCCCATTTGTAGGGTGTTCCAGTAAAGGTGCGGGCCTTCTGAATAACTGCGTCGACTCGTTTTTCGTGGACTTTGGCTTTGTGTGAAGCGCAGGAGACTATTCCGGTAAAAAGGAAAAGGTAAAGACACGTTTTGTAAAAACGGATTTGCTTAACTTTGTGCTGTTTCCTCATTATTTATTGAACACTAACAAATTTACAAGATTCATGGGACAAGCTAAAGCGGTAGAGGTCCAGGAGAGCAACGTAGCAGAGGTTATAATTGACCAATTCCGGAAGATCGTCGGTGACGAATATGTTATCGTTGACTCTATTCTTAAAGAGGATTACGGCCACGACAAGACCGAAGACTATTTTTTCATGCCTGATGTCGTGGTGAAGCCACGCACGCCTCAGGAAATCAGTGAGCTATTGAAGATTTGCCATAGCAATAAGATCCCGGTAACCCCGAGAGGTGCCGGTACTGGTCTTAGCGGTGGTGCACTTCCAATAAAAGGCGGGCTGGTCATCTCGATGGAAAGGTTTAACAAGATTTTAAACATCGACGAATTAAATCTTCAGGCGACAGTAGAGCCAGGAGTTATTACAGAAGTATTTCAAAACGCCGTAAAAGAAAAAGGACTCTTCTACCCTCCTGATCCTGCGAGCCGTGGATCTTGTTTCCTTGGCGGAAACCTTAACAATAATTCAGGTGGACCTAAGGCGGTGAAGTATGGCGTTACCCGCGATTATGTTATTAATATAGAAGTGGTGTTGCCTACCGGCGAGATCATCTGGACAGGTGCTAACGTAATGAAAAACTCAACCGGCTACAATCTTACGCAACTCATGTGCGGAAGTGAGGGCACCCTGGGAATTGTTACCAAGATCGTTTTCAAGCTTCGTGGTTTTCCGCAAAAGAACGTGTTGATGATGATTCCATTCACAACAAACGAAGAAGCATGCAATGCAATCGCGGCGATTTTTGTAGCAGGCATCAATCCTTCCGGAGTAGAATTCTTTGAACGGGAAGCGGCCGCTAAGACGTTTGAGTACTGCGAAAAAGTATTGAACAGTCCCGTCACCACAAAACTTGTAGAAGGCATGAATGCTTATCTGCTTTGCGAACTGGATGGCAACGACGAGGAAGTATTGATGCGCGACGCTGAGCGGGTAATGAATGTGGTGGAGAAATTCCAATCAGGGGAAGTTTTATTTGCTGAGAGCGCTGCCCAGAAAGAGGAACTCTGGAAAATCAGAAAAAATATCTCGCCTGCTGTGAACTGGTACACGCTCACTAAATCTGATGATGTTGTTGTACCAAGGTCAAATATGCCGAAACTGATTTCAGGCATTAAAGACATCGGCAAGCGCTACAACTTCAATACTGTTTGCTTTGGTCATTTGGGAGATGGGAATCTCCATGTAAATATCCTTCGTGAAAATATCAGTGAAGCTGACTGGGAAACAAAAATTCCTGAAGGCATTGGGGAGATATTCAAACTCACCGTTAGCCTTGGCGGGACCCTTTCCGGCGAGCATGGCATCGGTATTGCTAAACGTCCTTATATGCCAATCGCAATGAGTGAAGTGAACCTGAATTTGATGCGCGGCATAAAAAAGGTTTTTGATCCGAACGGTATTTTAAATCCGGGAAAGATATTCTGACACCGCTCACTATATTTAACCTCACTAACAATCAAAACTAACTCATGAAAAATATTTTTGCCTTCCTTTCCGTAATCATGTTGATGACAGCGTGTGGGCCAAAAAAATCAGAAACTCCCAATCAACTTACAGAACAACAAAAGGCCGATGGCTGGAAATTATTGTTTGACGGAAAGACAATGGATGGCTGGAGAGTTTTCAAAGGGAAAGAAAATGACACCTGGGAAGTGGTCGATGGTACCCTTCATTGCAAGCCGGTCACCGAAACTTCTTCGAAACGTTCTGACCTCATAACAACAGAAATGTATCAGAATTTTGAGTTATCATTTGATTGGAAAATCACCAAGGAAGGCAATAGTGGTGTTATATATCGCGCAACGGAAGAATATGACGTACCGTATGGCAGCGGCCCTGAATATCAACTACTGGATGAGGCTAATTATCCAAAAGAGGTTCCTGTCCATTTTACAGGAGCTGATTACGACCTGTATGCACCGGAAGGAAAAAAACAAAATACCATTGGTGAATGGAATAACACGAAAATAATTGTCAACGGAAATAAAGTTGAGCATTGGCTCAATGGAAGCAAAGTGGTTGAATATGAATTTGGTTCCGACGACTGGAAAGCGCGTGTTGCCGCTAGTAAATGGAAAGAGTTTCCAGGATATGGATTGGCACCGACCGGATATATTGATTTACAGGATCACGGACATGAATCGTCGTTTAGGAATGTGATGATTAAAGTGCTTTGATGGCAATTGGGTATAGGGCATTAGGAATTGGGCATTGGGACGCTTCGATCTCAATGCCCGGTTTTTTTAAGGGTAGACACCGATTAGATGGGAATGAGGATCACTAAGACCTAATTCCCAATACCGATTCTACGAACTAACATACTCCATCACCCCATCCCTTATCCTGGTAAACGTATCTACAAGTGTCTCTTGATTCTCTTCAAGTAACGTAACTCTGAATCCACTCAACTCCGAGCAAAAAGAAGAGATCGGCACCACGCAAACTCCTTTGGCTCCCAATAGGTAATAAACAAATCGCTTATCAAGCGGAATATCTTTCTCAACCCATTGCTCAACCTGTGATCTGATCCTGGGATCTGCGATCTTCATTTTCTGACCAGGCTTCAAAACATCTTTCCGAAAAATGATTGTGTTATAAAATGCTCCGAAGGTTTCGTTAAAAGTTAATTCTGGGATATCTTTTAGCATATCAGAAATCACTTTACTTCTTTTGCCAATGTTCTGGTTTGTTTCCTCCCGGTAAGATCTGAAACGAGGATCTCCCAGTATCTTCGGTATCGCGAGTTGCGGAAGTTTAGTAGAACAGACTTCAATCATCTTTGCATTATCCAACGCCATGCAATAGCGGTTGAATTCAGGATCCTTATCACGATTATAATATTCCATCCATCCGCACCGGGCGCCCGGCCATGGAAGTTCTTTGGGAATACCTTTCATTGAAATACCAGGTACCTCTTCAATTACTTCGGCCAGCGAACAGGCTTTGGCACCATTGTAAGTGATATTGATATATATCTCATCTGCAACAATGAAAAGATCAAACTCACGAGCAATCGCGACAATTCTTTTTAGCATCTCCAGTGGATACACCATACCCGTCGGGTTATCCGGATTGATGATAAGAATACCCGCAATGTTCGGATTGTATTTTACTTTATTGTAAAGATCATCCAGGTCAGGATACCACTTGTTATCAGGATCAAGCCGATACGTTAAGGGCTCATGATTGGCGTGCGCTGCCTCAGCACTGGAGTGAGTTGAATATGCAGGCGACGGACCTATCACTCGTCCTGTAGGTACAAT
>JANYDR010000120.1 GCA_025363495.1 Cyclobacteriaceae bacterium
CTTTCCCCTAATAGCAAACTTGTTGTGCTGACCATTTCCCTGGAAAGTCTGCACAAACTTTTCGTTCACGATGCCTTGCCTTTTCTGAAACCGGAGAACATCAACCGTAAGTTTTATGACGAGCGCGAAATACCGGCCCACTTATATGTTGTCTTGAATCAATTGTTCTCCACGCAGGTGAGTGAAAATTCAGAGAAGCTATACTACCAGGCCAAGACACTTGAATTGTTAAGTCTCTATTTCTCTGCCAAGAAACCTAATACTGAAAGCTGTCCGTTTTTGAATGACGAGGAAACTGTGCGGAAACTAAAGCACGCAAAAGAATTCCTGTTAAAAAATATGGAAGCACCTCCTGGCCTAAAAGAATTAGCAAAGCAAGCAGGCTTAAATGAATATCAGCTCAAAGTTGGTTTTAAAGAAATCTATGGAAATACGGTTTACGGATTTCTTCTTGATCATAAGCTGGACCACTCACGGGCGATCCTTGATTCCGCAAAGTTCCAGGTCAACGAAGTAGCCTATCAGATCGGCTACACCAACCCGAGTCATTTCATTGCGGCGTTTAAAAAGAAATTTGGCGTGACGCCAAAGAAGTATTTGATGGCGAGAGTATAAAATGTCCACCATTAGCAGTGGACATTTTATATACTAGAATGAATAAGTCAATGCGACAGAAACTCGCTGCTTAAATTGAGTTTGTCCGACGAAGAGATCCTGTGTTACAGGCAAGAATCCGTTTACCAATAGTCCTAACTTATCCCGCTGCAAATTCAGACCCGCCATGCCGCTCAGTATATAACCCTTGCTGTCTGCAACATCCTGACCTTGATATCTGTTCGTTTCATTGACAACCAGGTTCAGTCCTGCCGATGGACGGATGATGAAGGAGCCTGCTGACCATGAATGAAAATAAGCCGCATTGAGATAAATCCTGTTACCATATTGAAACTGCTGTGTATTGACGGTGTTTATCCGATAAGCCATGTTCGTAACTAACCCATTGTTTCCAATGATCAGATTATGCATTGCATTCAAGATATAGTCAGTACTTCCGGTACCAGGAGTGGAACTAAAATCCCCAACAGTAAAATCAGGATCATTGACATCAACTGTACTTTGTCCAGTGTGAAATTTTATTCCTCCTCCAAGCCATAATGCATTACTTAATGATTTCTGACTTTCGGATCCAACTTTGGTCACCGAAAACATTTCGTAGTTTCCTAAGACGAGCAGATCACCAATTCCACTTTTATTAATATCGCCATCATCACTTAGTTTGTGCGAAGTGATGTAGGGTAAAAAACCCATTATCTGAAATTTACCAACCTTATAACCGCCCCATATTTCTGTAGTGTGAAAATAATCGTGACTGAATTGTGTACCATCGGTACTAAGAGTGTTGAAGTTGGAATAGGAATAACGTACTCCAATAAAAGCGTTGGAATAAGTTGGTAAAATTCCCACTTGAAAATTGCTGTTGCCACATCCGCAGAACGGACAGGCGACAAGCGAAGGGACAGATAGAAATAATAAGTATAAAAAAACGACAATCTTTTTCATGTTGAAATTATAATTTAGTTTAAGACAATTGGGTACAAAGCCCAAAAGGGTTGTAGTGAAAGCTTGATGCGCTGTGTTTACAGTCACCAGTTACAAATTTCCGGGACTGTTCAACGATAAGCTCTATTCCAAACTAAACTAATGGTGGATGAAAATATCTGGTGGAAGATATCCGAATTGTCCTGAATGATAATGGCTGTTGCCCACAACCATCTCTGAGTTTCGGGAGGAATCGGAGATAACAGAAACTACGGCGAAGAAAAGATTAATCTCCAGTGCCTGAGGAACAGGAGCCGTTTCGTGATTGCTTTGATCACTCACCAATGTCGTTTGTTGGTGGTAATCACCGTTACACATGGCTATTACTTTTTCAGCTGTGAGTCCCAGTGAAAAAGCAATTTCATGACGTTGCTGATAGAGATATGAAACAAATCCCAGCCTGCTGGAGCAGTGAAGCGACATGCTAAAAATAATTAGGCAGCTTAGGAATCTTTTCACGGACCAAATGTAACCTGTTGGAAATAAAAAATGAAAGAATTAAAAAATGAAAGAATGAGGGTCGCGCCAAAATCACTTCTATTACCTTTTTTATTCTAGTATCTCCTTCTGGTGGTACGGCGGGGTGCTGACCCAAACAACATGCCA
>JANYDR010000228.1 GCA_025363495.1 Cyclobacteriaceae bacterium
CTTGAGTACTATTGAAAACAGAAGCAAGGGTCTCATCAAATTTATTGACGCTTATCGCGAATATACTTCAGTACCACAGCCAAAAATAAAAACTGTTGTTGTTAGAGAGTTGCTTGAAAGGGTCGCCCAGTTGATGAAACCTGAAATAAAAAAAACTACCATCAATTTCTTAGTATCGTATGACTCAGATTATCTCACCGTACAAGCCGATGAAGAATTGATTGAACAAGTATTGATCAACCTTATCAAGAATTCCATTGAAGCATTGGGAGAAACGCCGGATGGAAAAATTGAGCTCTCAGGGAAATATTCCGGCAACGCTGTTCTTATTGAAGTTATTGACAATGGATCAGGCATTATCAAAGAAGCATTGAACAGAGTATTCGTTCCCTTCTTCACGACCAAAAAAACAGGGTCCGGTATTGGCCTAAGTCTCTCAAGACAGATCATGCAGATGCATAATGGGTCATTGTCGGTGGAGTCGGATCCAGGAGTAAAGACCGTGTTTAAGCTGAAATTTTAGTACATCAGGGGCTGATCCGCACCGCCAAACCTTTACAAACCTTTACACAACCTTTGAACCAGGGCAATGTCATTAGTCACTTCACGTTGGGTTAGAGCCCAAGTTTGCTGTCCAATGGAGTTAGCTTCTACCCCGAATTTGGTTACCCTAAGAATTCATCCCATTCCTCCTGCTTCATCCCACTGATGTCTCGCAGAAACAATGTATACGAGGGCTTAAAAGGTCGGTTCATCATAGACATGCCTGCCTCTTCAAGTGTATAGTCACCTTTCTTTGCGTTACACCTTTTACACGCTGTTACCAGGTTCAACCACGAGTGAGGGCCACCCCTTGAACTCGGTATCACATGGTCCAGCGTGAGGTCTCTTTTAGTACCACAATATTGACACTCGAAATTATCGCGCTTGAAAATATTCTGACGGGTAAGATTGACCCCTTTATAGGGGGCATTGACATAGCGATTCAGCCTGATGACCGAGGGCATTGGAAAGCTCCTGGTAATGCTATGGATTTTATGACCGTTGGCAGAACGGATCATTTCGCTCTTATTCAGGTAGACAAGAATAAAAGCACGCTCCACCGAACACACCATCAGGGGACTAAAGTCTTGATTCAATACCAATACCCTACTATCCATAACGAAAAGGTATTGAAAAATCGACAAATCGGCAAAGCCGCGTGGCGCTCATGCGGAGCTTAACGCATTCACCACTGAGGACATAGAGTTCCACGGAGGAATAAACACAGAGCTTTTGCCATGAATTTTTTACCAATATTTCAATGCAAGCGCTCCGTGTGTATTCCTCCGTGTGCTTCGTGTACTCAGTGGTGAATGCATTAAATACGCCGAAGGCGCTCAGGAAATAACCCTCCTTACCGAATGCAGCAAATGCGTATATATCTTCGTTTCAGGATTCAGAATGCCTTCTTCGGTAAATTTGTCAATTCTCACTTGCCCATAAACGTGAATTATTTTTTCGTCATCAAGGATAATACCAACATGATTGACGTTACTTCCTTTCTCTGCAAAAAAAGCCAGATCACCTGGGCGAATTTCTTCCTCAGGTTTGAGTTTTTTTCCCTGTAAAGACTGCTGCTTGATGGTCCGTTGTAACTGGTAGCCCGTTATTTTAAATACCATCTGAACAAACCCGGCACTATCGATACCAAAAGGACTCTTACCACCCCATTGCCCTGGTGATGAAAGATATTTCTTCGCAATACTTTTTAAGTAATCCACATCACGTCGTTGCCCAAGCCCTTTAGACTCACCATTAAAAGCAAACTGCTCTTCTATTTTGAAAAGCTCTGAGTTCGAGATTGGAACAATACTTCCCATTACTATTGTAAGGGGACTCTTTTTATACAGAACTGTTGACGCGGCGTCCGTTGTAATCTTATAATCAGTTTGATTGATCTGATCAAAATATTCTTTCGATATTACATGATGCTGCTTAGCATCCAACCATCCCTCGCATTGATCAGAATAAATTCTAATTCGTATCCATTTGGCATCCGGTGACGATTCCAACACTTCGTAATGATCTCCGAATAGAAGTTGTGTTACTTGTTCCGCAGTATCACGAGGATCAACCCGAACTGGCACCACGGCCAAACGACAAACCCCAAACTCTCCTGCTTCCATGATTGAATACCGATTCTAAAATTTGATACGTGATAATTCCCGCTTCACATCTTTCTCCTTTATACTCTGACGCTTGTCGTGATTTTTCTTTCCACGTCCTACGGCAATCTCGAGCTTGGCATAACCGCGGTCGTTAATAAATAATCTTAGAGGAACAATTGTTAATCCTTTCTCTTCGATACGCGCCTTTAGTTTTGCCATTTCACTTTTCTTCATCAATAGTTTACGCTCCCGGGCAGCCTCATGATTGTAGTGAGTACCCTGAGTGAAGGGGCTAATATTAATTCCTTTTACAAGAGCAGCATTATCAGAAAAATATACATATCCATCCTGAAGGTTTACCTTGCCCTCCCGGATTGATTTGATTTCGGTGCCGCGCAACACAAGACCGGCGATATAAGTGTCAAGCAATTCGTATTCAAACGAAGCTTGACGGTTTTTAATATTTATGGTATTTGAGAATCTATCTGCAGACATTGTAATAAATCTTTTTCATTTTAATAATAAATTCAGGTTTAGCCGCAAGCTTCTAGTCAGGTCTTGTAAACAAGGTCACCAATCTATCTTTTTTAATCATTTTTTGTCCTGTTTTACCGACAGCGATCACCCTGTTGCCTGCCTTTGCCTCAATCTGACAAATTAATTCCATTCCATTGACGCTCTCAACCGTCGCTGTAATTACAATCTCCTCACCGACAAACGCAGGACTTTTATGATCTATGTTGACAAACGTGCCAACTCCCTCTTCATCAGCATCTTTCATGTCGATAAAAAACAATCGTGAAGACCATTCAAAGTCCCTCGCGAGTGCAAAGGTAGAATAAACAGGATGCAAAAGCTTATCATGAAAAATTGCCTGGTCCGATTCTTCTACCGTCTTCTGATATGTCTTTTTATCACCCTTCTTAAAAATATTTTTCATCGGACCAAGCCATCAAAACTTAAATTAGGAACCGGTGTAATATCCATAGATGCAAAATCACCTGTCAAATATTTGAAGTGCGCAGCCATTGCAATCATTGCAGCATTATCCGTACAATATTGAAAGTCAGGAATAAATGTTTTCCATCCAAACTTCTTACCACTATCAGCAAGCGCTTGTCGTAGTCCTGAGTTCGCTGACACCCCCCCTGCTATTGCAATTTCTTTGATACCCGTTTGCGCACTTGCTTTCTCCAAGCGCGCCATAAGCATCTTCACCAACTTAAACTGAATACTGGCACAAATGTCTTTAATGTTGTTATCGACAAATCCAGGATCTTTCAATTTACTATCTCTTATAAAATAAAGGAATGCTGTCTTGATTCCACTGAAAGAAAAATCCAGGTCAGGCACATCGGTATCAGGAAATTTAAATCTGTTGGGGTCACCCTCTTTTGCATAGCGATCAATTAGCGGACCACCAGGATACGGTAATCCCAAAATCTTTGCCGCTTTATCAAATGCTTCCCCAGCCGCATCATCCTTCGTCTCACCGATTATCTCCATATCCAGGTAGTCTCTTACTATTACCAACTGAGTATGACCACCACTTACTGTAAGGCATAAAAATGGAAAGCTGGGCTTAGTTAATTCAACACCTTCTTTATTTGTTCTAGGGATGAAATGAGCAAGGATGTGTGCTTGCATGTGATTAACTTCAATAAGGGGAATATCATGAGACAATGCCAATCCTTTGGCGAATGATACACCGACAAGCAGAGCTCCCATCAAACCCGGTCCACGCGTAAAGGCAATTGCATCCAGGTCTTCAGTCTTTAATGCAGCACTGCGCATTGCCTCGTCCACTACCGTTATGATTAGTCGCTGATGAGCACGAGACGCCAATTCAGGCACTACGCCGCCGTATTTGTGGTGTTCACTTTGCGAGGCTATAATATTATTGAGTACCTTGCCGTTACGTATTACGGAAGCGGAAGTCTCGTCACAAGACGATTCAATGGCAAGAATGGAAGGCCGCATATTCAGTTGAATGAAATGGCAAGTTATTAAAATTCGGGTTCTGCAATGGCTAAAGAGAATCGTCCTCTACGGTCTTTTTGGAATGCTGGTATTCGCCGTTGTAAGCTTCAGTGCTCTTCAAATCCCTTCAGTCCAAAAAGCTCTGATCAACAGGATCATGGGCGGGTTCTCAAAAGTATCTGGTTTTGATGTTCAGTTTGACCGGTTCTACTTATTGTGGTATGACCGCCTTGAAATAACCGGTTTGCGAATCACAGACCCTGAAAAAAATTCCATGATAGAGGCTGGTAAGTTGTATGTCAACTTCAGCTTAAGGAGTGTGTACCAAAACAGGGACATCAACCTGGATGCGGTATCACTAACCGGAGGTGCCGTCAACCTCGTGACCATT
>JANYDR010000649.1 GCA_025363495.1 Cyclobacteriaceae bacterium
TGCGTGCATTGGTGTTGAATCTTGAAGAAGACAACGTTGGCGCTGTATTGCTCGGAGACCCTCAGGGTATAAAGGAAGGTGCAATTGTAAAACGTACAGGTCAGATCGCTTCCGTTAAGGTAGGAGAAGGCGTATTGGGACGTGTAGTTGATACGTTGGCAAAGCCAATTGACGGTAAAGGGCCGTTAGCCGGTGAATTATATGAAATGCCACTTGAGCGTAAGGCTCCGGGAGTTATTTATCGTCAGCCGGTAAATGAACCATTGCAGACCGGTATCAAGGCGATTGATGCAATGATCCCAATCGGTCGTGGTCAGCGTGAGTTGATTATTGGTGACCGTCAGACGGGAAAGACTGCCGTTGCCATTGATGCTATCATCAACCAAAAAGAATTTTATGAGTCCGGCAAAACAGTGTATTGCATTTATGTAGCCATCGGACAAAAGGCGTCAACAGTTGCTTCGGTTGCCAATACACTTGAAAAAGCGGGGGCATTACCGTACACAGTAATTGTTTCAGCTTCTGCTGCCGATCCTGCGCCAATGCAGTTCTTTGCACCATTTACTGGAGCTGCCATTGGTGAATTTTTCCGCGATACTGGTCGTCCGGCACTTGTGATCTATGATGACTTGTCGAAGCAAGCGGTTTCGTATCGTGAAGTATCATTGTTGCTGAGAAGACCTCCGGGTCGTGAAGCGTATCCTGGTGACGTATTTTATCTCCACTCACGTCTGCTGGAGAGAGCTGCAAAAATTATTAATAACGACGCACTGGCTCAGAAGATGAATGATCTTCCGGCGTCTATTAAACACTTGGTAAAAGGTGGTGGTTCTTTAACAGCGCTTCCAATTATTGAAACGCAAGCCAATGACGTTTCGGCTTATATCCCAACCAATGTAATTTCTATCACTGACGGCCAGATATTTCTCGAAACGAACTTATTTAACTCTGGTATTCGCCCTGCGATTAACGTTGGTATTTCAGTATCACGTGTAGGGGGATCTGCACAGATCAAGTCAATGAAGAAAGTTGCCGGTACATTGAAACTTGATCAGGCTCAGTTCCGTGAATTGGAAGCCTTCTCAAAGTTTGGTTCCGACCTGGATGCTTCTACAAAACTCACCATTGAACGTGGTCGTAGAAACACTGAAGTATTGAAGCAACCACAGTATGAGCCGGTTCCTGTAGAAGAGCAAGTTGCAATTCTTACTGCATCCACTCGTGGTTATCTGGATAAAGTACCTGTTGATAAGGTAAAAGAGTTTGAAAAAGACTTTCTTGGCTTGTTGAGAATATCACACAAGGGAATTCTGAACAACTTTAAAGCAGGTAAGTTTGAGGATGCCGACGTTGACATGCTTAAAAAATTGTCTGCTGAATTATCTTCAAAATATTGATTAAAAATTGATGTCTGGATAACCGGACTCGATCTTAAAATAAACTATGGCCAGTTTAAAAGAAGTCAAAACCCGGATCAGTTCGGTGATGAGTACGCAACAGATCACCAAAGCCATGAAAATGGTGGCGGCGGCGAAGTTGCGTAAATCACAAGATCGTATCTGGCAGATGCGTCCTTTCGCGCAAAAGATGACTGCTATTCTTCAAAATCTATCTTCGGGAAATAATGATGGAGATAGCTGGTATAATGACGTAAGGCCTGAGGAGAAAATTCTGATCGTTGCTATTAGCTCGGACCGGGGATTGTGTGGCTCTTTTAATTCTAATGTGTTCAAGGGAGTTAACAGACTGATTCAAGAAAAGTATTCTTCGCAGCAGGCAAAGGGAAATGTGAGCATATTGGCGCTAGGGAAAAAATCACTTGACTTTTTTAGTAAGAGAAAATATCCTACTAATGGCGAATACGTAAGTGTTTTTCAGGGCCTGTCTTTTGAGAAGGTTTCTTTAGTGGGTGATTATCTGATGGACGTTTATCGCAAAGGTCAGTACGATAAAATTGAAATTGTTTATAATCAGTTTAAGAACGTTGCAACCCAGGTATTGATAGCAGAGCAATGGCTTCCAGTGGTTCCTGTTGCAAATAGCAACCACCGCCAAGACATTGATTATATTTTTCAGCCGAATCAGGAGGAGATTATGACCGGACTTATCCCTAAGTCATTGAAAGTTCAGTTATATAAAGCCATATTGGATTCTAACGCTTCAGAAAATGGCGCAAGGATGACAGCGATGGACAAGGCAAATGAAAATGCCGGTGAATTGCTGAAAGACCTCAAATTAATGTACAACAGAACGCGGCAAGCGGCCATTACCAAGGAAATTCTTGAGATTGTTGGCGGCGCTGAAGCATTGAAGTCGGCATAACGAAAAATCGAATAACTTGAGCCCTTCGTTTGTCTCCCTGTTGGTGGATAAACGAAGGGTTTTTGTTTATAGCCTCCCTGTTTAGTTTGGAAATGAAAGTTCTGCCGAATGCATACCGGTTTCTTAATTTAATCAGCGTTGATATCGCGTGTGGAGCGATGGTGTGCGCCGCCTTCTTTGCACATATTTTTCATATTCAATTGCTGCATTACGGCATTGCTTCGCTAGGTATTACTGTTTGGATAATATATACGGTGGATCATTTGCTGGACGCCAGCAGATTGAAGGGAGAGGCGTCTACCAGGAGACATCGGTTTCATCAGCGATATTTTGTATTGATAAGTATGGTGGTAATTATCGCCTTGTTAATCGATGTTTATATGGTCCTGCATGTGAGAAGACAAGTATTCAGTTGGGGACTTGGGCTAGCGGTTTTAGTTTTTCTTTACTTACTGCTTCAGCGTTGGATTAGCCCGTTTAAGGAGTTTGTAGCGGCATTATTGTACTCGGGAGGTATTTTTTTACCTGCATTTTCACTTTGGCAAGGAATAATTTCGGGCCCAATTATTTATTTAATGATTGTTTTTGTTCTTACAGCACTGATCAACTTAATATTGTTTTCAATGTTTGATCTTGAAGAAGATCTGAAACACACTCAGCCTTCTCTTGTCATTTTTTCTGGAGAGCAAAACGCTAAAATAATTCTAAGGAGCTTATTTTTTCTTCAGGCACTTTTGATAAGTAGTTTGATTTTTATAACACAGTATAAAGCAGAAGCGTTTGTTTTAGCGACCATGAATTTTGTTTTATGTCTTCTTTTTGTATTGCATCATCGTTTTAAGAACGAGGATAATTACAGACTTTTTGGAGATATCATTTTTCTCTTTCCACTTTTTTACCTAATTGTAAATGGATAAGGAAAAGGGATTTGATTTTATTGCTCCTTATTATGATTTACTTGTCAGACTGGCGTTTGGAAAAGAGATGATACAGGCGCAGATGACATTTTTAAGCAAAATTGGATCCTCTTCAAAAGTTCTTGTTTTAGGAGGAGGAACTGGTTTATGGTTAAATAAATTTCTTCTTGGTCGGCATGATTGTAAAATTACATACGTGGAGTCTTCGCAAAAGATGATTGCGATGGCGAGGAGAGGAGTGGTTGATGATAAGCAAATTGAATTTAGATATGGTACGGAAGATTTGATAATCGAAATAAAAGAGTTTGATGCTATTATGACCTTTTGTTACCTGGATTTATTCCCCGAAGGAAAATTGGATGAAGTAGTCGAGAAAATAACTGAGTCACTAAAACCTGATGCTACATGGCTTGTTGTGGACTTTGTTTCTGTGAAACGATGGCATAAATGGATGTTGCTTTTAATGTATAGGTTCTTTGGCATAGTCGCGGGTTTGCGAAACCAGACGCTTGCTGATTGGGAAAATTCACTTCGAAAAGCGGGATTTCAGGAATTTGATTCAAGGTTTTTTTATGGAAATTTTATTAAGACCGCCTTGTTAAAGCGAAAAGCCGAAAGCTGAAAGTGTAAAGCCTGCATGCTCTTAATTTGAGAACGTGTCATTCGATTTCAAGCTTAGTCCAGCTTTACGCTTTCAGCTTTTAACTTTCATATCTTATTTCATTTCTCCGTGGGATTTCTTTTTTTATCGTGTAGCTTCTTCAGCATCTCAACAAGACGCTTCACTTTGGTTTCGTCTTTTTTTGCCGAAGTTATCCAAACAACATATTCTTTGCGATTGGTGTAGGACAGAGAGTTAAAGAATTCTTTCGCGTGAGCACTTTTTCTGAAAAATACCTTGAGTTCTTCTGGCAATTCAATTACGCGCTCTTCGGTATCCGGTTCAATTGTAACCACCACTGTATCATCGATTGATTTGCCAATTGCTTTGCGAATATCTTTCCGCACGCCAATGAGGTGTGATCCGGTTCCCATATTGGCAATTGATCCGCGATAAGCATGGCCATCAAACGTTGCCTTTACTTTGATCTGACCTCTTGTGCCGAATATTTCCTGAACATTAAAGGGAATGGCAATGTAAGCTGTATCCATGCCCTTTATTGTTTGCTGAAGAATGCCATTAAAGGTCTGCTTAGAGTGTTTCATTTATCAATCAAATTCAACTTCATGGGTTTCAATATCAA
>JANYDR010000246.1 GCA_025363495.1 Cyclobacteriaceae bacterium
GCAGGCTTTTTTCCGCCTTGACTTTTTTGGTTCTTTTTGTGTCGAAGACAAAAAGAACAAAGAAAAAATAATGTGATGAATCTAAATGTTCCGACAAACTAAGCTCGATGGATATTGAGTTAGAAATATAGTTTTACCCAACAGGGTCTTAGAATCTGCGGGAAACGCATTTCGAGACCAACTTCGATTTCTACCATTGAGCCTGAAGATATTATCTCCACGAATCTGCCCACCCTTAAATCTGCTTAAATCAGTAGGAAAATTTGCAAGTCCAGCCTGACCGGCCGTTCCGCCACTTTTTGGTACTTTTTTCCAAACATTGTCACTTATTTTGATGTTACTTTGTTAATCCGTACAAATTCAAATTCCAAACAATATGAAAACCTTAATCGTCCTCTTTTTCGCCATGATGACCACTGCATCTTCACTTTATGATTTCAAGCTTCCTGCTATCGACGGAAAGACCGTTGACTTCGCACAATTCAAGGGCAAGAATGTCCTGATTGTTAACACAGCCTCCAAGTGTGGCTATACTCCTCAGTATGCCGACTTACAGAAATTGCACGACACCTTTGGTAGCAAGGTGACGATCCTCGGTTTCCCTGCCAATAACTTCGGCGGACAGGAGCCAGGTGCTAATGCCGAAATCGCTACGTTCTGTCAGAAGAATTATGGAGTTACGTTCCAGATGTTCGAAAAAGTTTCTGTAAAGGGTGAAGACCAGGCGCCTTTATATGCATGGTTAAAAGAAAAGACTGGTCAGGAACCAAGCTGGAACTTTTGTAAATATCTGATCAAGGCGGATGGCACGGTAAAGTTCTACAAGTCGGCTGTTAATCCGATGTCAAAAGAAATTACAGATGAGTTATAAAAAAATTGTACTACTCGTCATCGGGATAGTCACCATTATGGGGTTAGCAGCATTTTTTGCAGGCAATTCAAGTTCAGGAAAAAAGCGCCCTGTAACTGGTTCGATTTATGATTTCAAAATGAAATCACTGGAAGGTAAAGAGATTCAGCTATCGCAATACAAAGGGAAGTACATGATGATTGTTAACACTGCTTCAAAATGCGGTTATACACCTCAGTATGCTGATCTTGAAAAACTTCATGAACAGTTTGGTGATAAGATCGCTGTGCTTGGTTTTCCTGCCAATAATTTTTTATGGCAAGAGCCAGGCACAAGCACTGAGATTGCTACATTCTGTGAGAAGAACTATGGTGTGAAATTTCAGATGTTCGATAAGATTTCTGTTAAAGGAAAAGATAAAGCGCCTTTATACGACTGGCTTGATGCAAAGACCGGTGAAACTCCTTCGTGGAATTTCTGTAAATATTTAATTAGTCCTGAGGGCGAGGTACTTGGATTTTTCCCATCCAAAGTTACCCCGATGGATCAGGCAATCATGAGTAAGATCGCTCTTTGATTATAACGTTAATGGTTACGCGAGAGCAGTAGTGATGAAATCGATTAACTATTAACATTTAACTCAATGGAAATAAAATCCTGGATCAGCGCTTTCCGATTGCGAACATTGCCATTAGCACTGTCGTGTATTGGCATGGCGGGGTTTCTCGCTGCCGCCGCTGGAAAATTCAATGGATTAATTTTTGCGCTCTGTTGTCTCACGACCATCTTTCTCCAGGTACTTTCCAACCTTGCCAATGATTATGGTGATTCAATAAACGGTGCCGATCACGCAGGCAGAAAAGGTCCGATTCGGGCAGTTCAATCCGGAGCAATTTCTTTTTCTCAAATGAAGAACGCTGTAATTCTTTTTTCAGGTCTTTGTCTCATTACAGGCATTGCTCTGTTGCTGGTTTCCTTTGGCGCCGACTGGAATTCATTGCTTTTCTTTTTAGTGCTTGGGCTTTTATCTATTGCAGCAGCGATAGCCTATACGGTGGGAAAAAGACCTTATGGTTATGCTGGCCTTGGGGATCTTTCTGTACTGATTTTTTTTGGATTGGTAGGAGTAATGGGTTCACTATATCTTTTTACACGGGAGATCAATTGGACAACAGCATTTCCTGCTCTTAGCTGCGGGTTCTTTTCAATAGGTGTGCTGAATATTAATAACACCCGCGACATCGAATCTGATCTTGCTGCCGGCAAATACTCCATTCCTGTACGCATTGGAAAGAAGAATGCTGCACGCTATCAATGGTTTCTTTTGATGGGTGGAATAATGGCAGCGATTGCTTATACTATTCTTAATTATCAATCGCCGTTTCAATTTCTGTTCTTGCTGTCTGTTCCGTTGTTTATCCGGATTGGAGCCGCCGTTACCAGCAAACCTTCCGAAGAGCTCGATCCATACCTGAAGCAAATGGCGCTGTCGACTCTCGCGTTTGTGATTCTGTTTGGGGCGGGGAATCTGTTGTGATTTCTGTCACCACGAAGGCACGAGGACACTAAGAAGACACAAGTTATTGGGAATTTGGTATTAGGCGCTATAAAATAAATCTATCAGAACTCTGTTTGTGGCGCCCCAATGCCTAATACCTAGTGCCTAATACCTAATACCTAATACTTCCCTACTTTTACTCCATGAAGAAAATATTCACAGACAACGCCCCCAAAGCCATTGGCCCGTATTGTCACGCGACCCAAACAGGCAATTTAATTTTTTGCTCAGGTCAGACCCCACTCAATCCAGCTACGATGTTGATTGAAGGTGCTACCGCATCAGAGCAGACTACATTGGTTTTGAATAATCTTGAAACGGTTTTGAAAGCAGCGGGAGCAGATCGCTCGCACGTTCTTAAAACATCTGTGTTCCTGAAGAACTTTGCTGACTTTGAAAGAATGAACAAAGCTTACGAAGCGTTTTTTGGAGAACATAAACCAGCGAGGACGACGGTGGAGGTGAGCAGGTTGCCACGGGAGGCGTTGGTTGAAATAGAGTGTGTGGCAGAATTTAAAGCTTAAAGCTGAAAGTTTAAAGCTTGAGTGAGTTTATACGAGGTTAATCTTTCTCATTTTTCAATGCCTGTTTTCGATTCGATTTTGAGGATTGTATTCATAATTGAAAGTGTAAAGTTATTACTTTGGGTAATCAGCTTTCGGCTTTCAGTTTTCAACTTTTAGCTTTATTTTTATTTTCGTCGGATGACTCAACTTATAATCAACCGTCTGCTCATTAATTTTATACAACTTATTCACATACCCTTTCTTGTATTCTTTAACTCTTGCCTCAAATTCGACAATTGATCCTTCTTTTCCTTCTTTCAATCCGGAGTCTTCAAATCCTTTTGTAAGACTAAACCATATATGATCGGATACTTTCTTGTTTGTTTCAAGGTCAATGATCGAGGTTAATAGAACGGTTGGCTCTGAATAACCTTTATAGTTTTTCTTGGATCCGATGCGACTGAAGGTGGCAGTGAATGTTTTACGTTCGCCGTTGCTTTTGGCTAGTTCTTTTCTCACTTCAACTTTTTAAACATAGGAGAAACATAGAAAACATAGGTATGATTATATTATTTCGTCAAAGCTGACTCATAATTTATAACTCCTTTGCTTTGTCAACATTGGTTTGGATTGATCGCAGCTCTTTTTCGCAACTAG
>JANYDR010000255.1 GCA_025363495.1 Cyclobacteriaceae bacterium
CAGAAGATATTTTCCATGCCACGTATCGGCAAAGATGTAATCATACTTTTGATCAGTATTGTTCTGAAACCATTCTCCACCATCAGAACAAACAAGTTTTAAACGCTTATCCTGACCCAGAAATGATTCTGCAATTCCTAAAAACAATGGATCATTATCAATGGAGGTAAGAGTGGATTTATCATCCATTCCATCCAATATCCATGATGTTGCTAAACCGGTACCGGTTCCCAATTCAAGAAACTTACCTCCCGGCTTTGAACTTGCAAGAGTTCTGAGCAAAGAACATGTCAGTACATCAGAAGCCATCGTGAACCCTGACTCTTTAGTCGCTTCATCAATGTTGGTGTAGGCTTGCGGGAAGCGTTGATGTATCTCTTGAGTCACTGTGGTAAATTAAAGAACGGTTTTATTTTTTTTACCGCAGAGACGCTGAGGCGCAAAGACGCTAAGGTGAGTTGCTCTGCGTCTCCGCGCCTCTGTGGTAAAAATTAATTGATCATGCTAGCTTCGACAGAAGCTTTTTCGGGCCTCAGTTTCCTCACCGCCGCACCCGCCTGCCACAACTCGCTATCACGAACCTCTTTAAGCTCTTCCGCAAGTTTCTCACGATAGTCTGGTTTGCTGCAGGTTTCAATAGTGCGTTTTGCTTCAGCACCGCTTGCTACGCTATCATACAATTCTTTGAACACCGGCAATGTGGCTGCTTTGAATTTTTTCTTCCAATCCAATGCACCGCGCTGTGCTGTTGTTGAACAATTGGCATACATCCAATCCATTCCGTTTTCGGCAACGAGTGGCATTAAGCTTTGTGTCAATTCTTCAACTGTTTCATTGAATGCTTCTGAAGGTGTGTGACCCTTTGAACGAAGTACTTCGTATTGGGCCTCAAAAATTCCGGCAATAGCGCCCATTAATGTGCCACGCTCGCCGGTAAGATCTGAGTAAACTTCTTTTTTGAAATCGGTTTGGAATAAATAACCTGATCCAACTCCTATTCCTAACGCGATGGCTTTCGTTGTTGCATTTCCGGATGCATCCTGAAATACAGCATAGCTTGAGTTGATTCCTTTGCCTTGCAAGAACAATCTTCGTACTGAAGTGCCTGATCCTTTTGGTGCTGCCAATACAACATCAACGTCAGCAGGAGGAATAATTCCTGTTTGCTCTTTAAATGTAATTCCAAAGCCATGGGAGAAATACAATGTCTTTCCTTTTGTCAGGTGTGGCTTAATGGTTGGCCACAGTGCGATCTGACCAGCATCGGACAAAAGGAATTCCAAAATCGTTCCGCGTTTGGCTGCTTCTTCAATTTCAAATAGTGTTTCACCAGGAATCCAACCATGTTCAACAGCTTTGTTCCAGGTTTTGGAACCTTTGCGTTGCCCGACAATTACATTGAATCCGTTGTCGCGGAGGTTAAGTGCCTGTGCAGGACCTTGTACGCCGTATCCAATGATGGCGATGGTTTCGTTTTTCAAAACGTCCAGCGCTTTTTCCATTGGAAATTCTTCGCGCGTTACTACTTCCTCCATTGTTCCTCCAAAATTGATCTTTGCCATAATTCTAGTTTTAAAAAGTTAACAGGTTTATATAATTTTTTTAGTCTACATCAACAACTCGTTCACTGAATTCCGCATAGGAAGCGGCACCCTCATAGAAATTGACAGAATCGGTTTCAATCAATTTTTCTAATTGAGGTTTTACTTTCTCCATCATATCCAGCGTGGTGTACAATAACATGATCACACCTCCTCGATGGAAGTCGTCGTCGTTTTCAAAGACCATCATCTTTTTGATACGAACTCTACGTCTGTTTAGAATATTTATAATTCTATTCAGGACAGAGAAGTTGTTGTCTGATGACAGCTCGAGGGTAAAATCTTGTTTTAACATATTCCTTCTATTTTCTTTCAGCCGCCATAGCCTTAGCGAAGGCGGCAAACTTTCAAATTCTTATCTGCTCCAGCGCCGCTTGGCCCCGTCAGATTTTTCCTGCGAATAAAGTGACAAATCTCCATCTCATTAACATTACCATCTATTAGCCGCGATCCCATTTTCCCTGCCGGCAAGCA
>JANYDR010000305.1 GCA_025363495.1 Cyclobacteriaceae bacterium
TCCCTTTGACGTTTTCCAATCCTCAGTGCTTCTGAATACCGCACGTCGTCATGAAAGGTCACCATCGAATAAAGCGGTGTCCACTTTTCTGGGAATAACTGATGGAGTTTTGCCTCAATTTTCTTTCTTAATAAAAAATCAGGATCCCCCACCAGGTCTCTCATCTCAATAAAATTATCAAGGGCAAGTTGGGCGATGGCATCAGCATCAGGTTTACGTAAAATTTCAAATTCTGGAAGCGCTTTGTCCCAATCATCATTGAATTTTGTAAGCAGATCATTTAATACTCTGCAATCTTCAAAGCCTGCATTCATACCTTGTCCATAAAATGGAACAATCGCATGAGCAGCATCTCCCATTATAAGGGTCTTATTCTTTAACCATGGAAAGCATTTCACCGTAACCAGCGAGGCCGATGGATTTTTATGATATTCCTCTAAAAGACCAGGAATGAGAGCGGTTGCATCGGCAAAGATTTCTTCAAAAAAACGGAGGATCTCTTTATCTGTATTTAAAGACTTGAAAGAAGGATTGCCTTCAAAGGGAAAGAATAGAGTGCATGTAAAGCTGCCATCCGGATTCGGTAAAGCGATAAGCATGAAACTTTCTCTCGGCCAAATGTGTAATGAGTTTTTTTCCAGTTGAAAAGTGCCGTCCTTACCTGCAGGGATAGTTAATTCCTTGTAGCCGTGTTGAATGTAACGTTGTTCGTAATCAAACCTGTCAGTGATTTGCATAGCGCCACGAACAGCAGAGAAAGCTCCATCTGCGCCAATGATGAGATCGAAGTTTTTAACTTCTGAATCAATTGTTAACTGGGTTTTTTCCAGATCAACATGTTGAATCCGTTTTCCAAAATGAAATTGCACACCCAGTTTTTCGGCCTCATCCATTAAAACAATATTGAGTCCACTGCGTGAAATTGAATTGATGAATTGCCGTTGTGTGCCGTAAGGAAGAAAGGAGAGATTCCCCTTTATGTCGTGCATCGTTCTTCCATGAAGAGGAATGGCCACCGGCTTCATTTTCTCCGCCAAACCGACCTCTTCAAGTGCCCGAAGACCGCGGTTACTCAGAGCGAGGTTAATCGAACGACCTGCGTATTCGCCTCCTTTTCGCATGTCTGGTCTTCTTTCGAAAACCGAAACTGCATAACCTCTTTTCTTTAAATAGATAGCGAGAAGAGATCCTACGAGCCCAGCTCCGACAATGGCGATGTGTTTCATTAAATAAGTTAATTGTTAATCGTTAACCGGTGACTCGGTTGCGAGCACCTAATGCCTAACACCTAATACCCTTTACTCTAACGCCTTCTTAAATATCTCCGCAAACCTAAAAACTTCCTCAAACGAATTGTACATCGGCACTGGCGCTACGCGAATCACATCCGGCTCACGCCAGTCAGCGATAACACCGGCCTTTGTAATTCTGTCAAAAATTTTCTTTCCATTTTTTTTCATAAGTAACGACAATTGGCAGCCCCTTTCATCAGGATTTTCCGGTGTGATGATCGTGAAGTAATCATGAAATAAAACAATATCACTCAGTAAAAATTCGAGAAAGCCAGTGAGTAAAATACTTTTCTTTCTTAATGACTTCATTCCTGCTTTCTCAAACAGTCCTAATGAGGCCATATGCGCGGCTCCGCTTAACACTGGAAAATTTGAAACCTGCCATCCATCCACGCCGGGCATGGGAATAAACCCTTTCTTCATTTTGAATCGCTCTTTCTCCTGATGACCCCACCAGCCTGCCAATCGTAGCAAATCAGGATTGTTTGAATGGTGTTCATGAACGAATGCACCGGCAACGCTTCCTGGTCCAGAGTTGAGATACTTATATCCACACCATACTGCAAAGTCAACTTCATTTTTATGGAGGTCGACTATTATATTGCCCGCAGCATGTGCCAAATCGAATCCAGCATAAGCGCCGGCCTGATGCGTGGCTGCTGTAATTTTTTTTATATCAAAGAACTGACCGGAATAGTATTGCACTCCGCCAAAAATAACGAGAGACAATTCCCTTGAATGTTTTTTGATTGCGGTAAGGATATCTTCCGTTCTTAGGTAATATTCACCATTCTGTGGTTTTAGCTCAATAAGGGCATCATCTGGATTTAAATTGTGCAGTTTTATCTGAGACTCGAACGCATACTGATCAGATGAAAAGGCTCCGGCTTCGGTTATGATTTTAAAACGCTGCTTTGTTGGTTGATAAAATGATGTCATCATCAGGTGAAGGTTCACGGTGAGCTGATTCATCGCAATAACTTCTGAAGGTTTTGCACCCACAATTCCTGCCAATGCTTTTTTACTGAATTTATGATAGTAAAGCCAGGGACGTTTGGCGTGAAAATGCGCCTCTACACCAAGTTTGGCCCAATCGTCCAACTCCTCACTAAGAAATTTCTTTACGCTTTTCGGTTGAAGTCCAAGTGAGTTACCGCACAAATAAAGAAATCGCTTGCCGCTTTTGCCTGGATGATGAAATTCTGATTTGAATTTTCGTAGCGGATCTTTTTTATCGAGTCCTTTTGCAAAGGAGAGAGAATTTTCAAAGTTCATTCTACTGATCACGCGACGGATTTTCGCAGCGCTGGATTTATTTGAGAGTGGTGATGTTCTACATGGTAGATCGTGAAATAGATCATCTCCCGCAAGGTCAGCTTTCCAAGCAATGGATGTGGTAAAATAAATTGATCCAGTTCATTTTCCGAAAAACGATCAATCTTGTCAGACAGCACTTTCACATGTTTGTCAACAGCATCCTGAAGTTTTATCCGATCACAGGTTGTGTCAGGTAAAAACCGTGTGGTGGACTTTCCGCCAGCTTCCAACTTAGACTTATATTTGCTCACCAACTCGTCGTAAGAACGTGATGATCGGTTGGCCTTTCCAAATAAAAGGGAAAGAACAAACTTTGGAACGGAGAAGGCGAGCTTTACCGGCGCCACACTTTTTTCAATATGGCTTAGTTGCTGAATTGGTGTCCACTTGCCTGGCATCGAATGGTTGGCAATCACGTCCGATAGATTCCTTAAAAAGCCCGTGAACGAACAATGGTTGGACTTTAATCTTTCTTGTAATTCTGATTTTTTCATAGTCAAACAAATCTTGGGTCCGCTTCCATTACAGTGCCACATTTCTTGCACGTACGCAAGTCGAGTGAACCATAAAATTCCCGGAAACGGGGAATGAAATCTTTTTCAATATCATTAAGGTGAAACTTGTATTCGTGTAATTTATTATTGCAGTTCTCACAAAACCACATCAGACCGTCGTCTTCTGTTTCGCGTTTAAGTTCAATTACCAATCCAATAGAACTCGGTGTGCGGATAGGGCAATGAGGAACGCCGCCGGGAAGGAGAAACATGTCTCCGGCATTTAAAGGAATTGCAACGGCTTTTCCGTCTTCCTGAATTTTTACTGTAATGCTTCCTTCTAATTGATAGTATAATTCTTCCGTTTCGTTGTAGTGATAATCCTTTCGCGCGTTCGGTCCGGCTACGATCATTACAAAATAATCTCCGGCATCAACGTAGAGATTTTTATTTCCAACGGGGGGTTTGAGCAAGTGCCGGTTCTCGGTAATCCATTGGTTGAGGTTGAAAGGTCTGCGGATGGCCATTGGGTAATTTGAGGATTTGAAAATTTGAAAATGAAAGTTGTCTTAATGGATTAGACCCTCCACCTTTCAAGTGTGGGGATGTTGCGGGTGAATATGGGTGTGAGAAAGCCGGGCATTCCGAACTCTTTCAATTTGCCCTTTACCAGATGTTTCATTTCGTCCATTGTTAAGTCAGGTTTTGTAAACGCCCCTTGCTGGTAACAATGGCTGCAATAAATAGTTGATTTGGTTCCATCTTTATTTGTTCCCCCACCTTTCTCGTCGCGGCTCAAAGGCATGCCGCAACTTTGGCAATTTTTATAAACCTTCTGCATAGTTTTTTGGGTTTTGCAGATGAAAGTTAACGTTCTTTTATATTTACTGAAAATGGAATTATGAATCTTGATTTAACAGGCAAAAAGGCAATGGTTTGCGGTAGTACGCAAGGTATTGGAAAGGCATCTGCGATCGAACTGGCCATGCTTGGAGCAAGCATTACTCTGGTAGCCAGGAATGAGGAAAAGCTGAAAGCAACAATCAAGGAACTCTCTGCCAAAGCCGGTCAACATCATGATTACCTGGTGGCGGACTTCAATTCTCCCGACGTACTTAAGGCAGTTGTTGAGAAATTTGTATCCAAAAACATAGTACACATTCTTATTAATAATACAGGAGGCCCTCCCGGTGGATCAGCTCTTTCCGCTTCTCTGGAGGAATTTAACAAGGCGTTTTCCAGTCATCTTTTATGCGGACAGATTTTGGTGCAGGCCATAGCGCCCGGAATGAAGGAGGCGAAGTTTGGTCGCATTATTAATATTATCTCCACTTCCGTGAAAATGCCGATAAGAGGATTGGGTGTTTCGAATACTATTCGCGGAGCAGTGGCGAATTGGTCCAAAACACTTTCACTGGAGCTTGGACCTTTCGGAATTACCGTTAATAACGTTTTGCCTGGAGCATCTATGACAGGACGCCTTGAAGCAATTATCAACGATCGTGCTGAGAAACAAAAGAAGACCGCCGATCAGGTAATACAAGATATGATCGCTGAAATACCAGCGGGAAGAATTTCATCCTCAGAAGAAGTTGCCGCTGCTGTCGCTTTTCTTGCTTCGCCCGCGGCAGGATATATCAACGGGATCAATGTGCCTGTGGATGGAGGAAGGACAGGGAGTCTTTGAAATGATTGAATGAAAAATGAAAGAATGAAGAATGTTTGGCTTACTGAAGCTGCAGTCATCTTCATAATAATACTCGTGTCATGTCAAAGTATTAATAGTGTGGAAGGAAAATACATTACAACTGGAAAAAACTACTGGTACAAACTCGAAATAAATAATAATGGTAATTTTATTTACTCAGGCTCCGAAATTGAGTTCCAATTTGGATGCAAAGGAAAATGGAGAAAGGTAGGAGACAGCTTATTACTTAAGTGTAATGACCAACCGTTAGAGGAACAACTGGTCACTGGTTACTTATCAAAGCGACAAATGCAGCTTTTTGTTTTGAATGGAAATACGCTAAGATTTGAAAAATTAACACTTAAGAGAATTAAAAAATAAAAGAGTTAATTCATGCAGAAAATATTAAACTATATCGACGGGTCCCTGATTGCTCCAACGTCCAATCAATACTTGGACAACTACAATCCCGCCGAAGGAAAAATTTATAGTTTGATCCCGGACTCAGATGCAACTGATGTATCAAAAGCAGTAGATGCTGCAAAAGCTGCGTTTCTGGAATGGTCAACAATGCCTGTTGAAAAGCGCTCTGCGATTCTTTTGAAGATAGCGGATCTCATCGATCGTGATTTCGAAAAGCTTGCGCTGGCGGAAAGTATTGATAATGGAAAACCAGTTAGTCAGGCGAAGTCATTGGATATACCACGTGCCGCTGCGAATATCAGGTTCTACGCCACAGGAGCGATGCATGCTGCGAGTGAGGCTCACATTACTGGCGTTGAAGCTGTGAATTATACATTGAGAACTCCCATCGGCGTTGCTGGTTGTATCTCACCATGGAACCTGCCATTGTATTTATTTACATGGAAAATTGCTCCAGCATTGGCAGCAGGTTGTACAGTAGTTGCCAAGCCTTCGGAGATTACACCAATGACAGCTTTTTTATTAACACAACTTTGTGAAGAAGCTGGATTACCAAAGGGCGTTTTAAATGTGGTGCACGGACTCGGTCCAAAAGTAGGACAGGCGATCATTGAGCATCCGGATATTATTGCTATTTCGTTTACAGGTGGAACAGTGACCGGAAAAAAGATCGCTGCTACTGCGGCACCAATGCTAAAAAAACTTTCGTTGGAGCTGGGTGGAAAAAACCCTAATATAATTTTTGCCGACTGTGATTTTGAATTGACACTCAGCACTACGATCAGTTCTTCTTTTTCAAATCAGGGAGAGATTTGTTTATGTGGCTCACGGATTTTTGTTGAACGAAGTTTGTTTGACCAATTTACCGAAGAGTTTGTGAAGCGTACAAAAGCATTGGCTATTGGCGATCCATTAGAGCCTTCGACGAGAATTGGGGCGTTGGTATCGGAGGGGCACATGAAGAAAGTGCTTTCGTACATTAAACTTGCCAAACAAGAGGGAGGCAAAATTCTCACTGGAGGAAAACAGGTGGCAGTCAGTGGTCGCTGTGCTGGTGGTTATTTTGTTGAACCAACTGTAATTGTCGGATTGAATCATGATTGCCGAACAAACCAGGAAGAGATATTTGGTCCGGTTGTAACGATTCAGCCATTTGATACAGAGGAAGAAGTACTGGGTTATGCAAACAGTACTACCTATGGGTTATCGGCTACCATCTGGACGGAGAATCTGAAAAGAGCACATCGCATTTCTGCCGGAGTTAAAAGCGGAATTATTTGGGTGAACTGCTGGTTGTTCCGTGATCTGCGCACACCCTTTGGAGGGATGAAACAATCTGGAATTGGGAGAGAAGGTGGATGGGATGCGTTGAAGTTTTTTACGGAGACGAAGAATGTGTGTATAAAATTGTCCTGACTTATACTGATGATTGATAGGTATTGGGGATTAGGCACTAGGTATTAGGACACATCCTAAATGACGAACCCAATATTTATTCGAAAGCGCCCAATGCCTAATGCCTAATGTCTAATACCTAATACCTAATACCTAATATAAAGAATGCAATCCTTCTTCGACATCACCAATATTTTCTTCGAAGCCCTCGGCTACCCGATGAGCTATCTCGAGTTTGTTGGTGTGATCACTGGTGGAGTTGCTGTGTGGCTTTCCGCAAAAGGTAATGTATGGAGCTGGCCAATGGGTATTATTAATGTAACCCTCATCTTCTTTTTGGTATTTCAGGTCCAATTGTATCCCGACATGTTTCTGCAAATCTTCTTTTTCGTCACCAATATTATTGGTTGGTGGCGTTGGACACATCCTCAGGCAGGAGAGGAGGACCGGAAGAAAGAATTGAGGGTAAGCTGGATGCCAGTTAAATCCTTAATTGTTTTTTCTGGATTGACTGTTTTGTCAACTTTTGCATTTGGGACTTTTGCTAAAAATCTTCATGAACTGTTTCCAAAAGTATTTTCACTGCCAAGTGCCTATCCTTATTGGGATTCATTTGTGGCGGTTATAAGCATTGTGGCTACGTATTTAATGATTCAGAAAAAAGTTGAATGCTGGGTTGCCTGGATTCTCGCAGATGTCATTGCTACTTATTTATATTTTACTAAAGGCATTTTATTTTTGAGTGTGGAATATTTTGCTTTTTGTTTGATTGCAGCATTCGGTTTCTGGAAATGGCGGGAAGATTCTAAACTCATTGCTGCGTGAAGCGAGGTTTGGTCATTGGTAAATTTATGCCCCTGCACAAAGGACACTGTGCATTGATTCGTTTTGCTGCCGCGCAATGTGACGAGCTGATTGTTTCAATTACTTACAAGCTGGCGGATCCTATCCCTGGACCTTTGCGCTTTGAGTGGATAAAAGAAGAGTTTCAGGACGAGCTTTCCATTAAACCTGAAATGTCATTCGATGATTTTGATGATGAGTCGCTTCCGCTTTCAGAAAGGATGCCGTACTGGTCCAAATTTCTGAAAAAACGATTTCCAAAGATTGATGGTGTATTTAGTTCGGAAGGTTATGGTGCTGACCTCGCTAAGGAGCTTGGTGTGGCGCAAGTTTCGTTTGATCCTGGACGTAAAAAATTTCCAGTCTCAGGCACGATGATCCGGGAGAAACCTTTTCGTTATTGGGATTTCATATCTACGCCTGCCAGATCTTATTTTGTAAAAAAGATTTGTTTCTATGGTCCCGAGAGTACTGGCAAGTCGACGATGGCGAAATACTTTGCTGAAAAATATCAGACAGAATTTGTTCCGGAAGTTTCAAGAGAAATTATTAATACGAATGATTTTACTGTGAATGACATCATTCG